>JAITFQ010000102.1 GCA_031281225.1 Chitinispirillales bacterium | reverse complement strand
ATCAACTCCTACCGCAGACTACAAGCGCTATTCCTGCGACTGACCGCCGAAGTCAGAAGCGGTGAAAATACGTGCCCTTGTTGCGGCGGAAACGTGCGGCAAACGGACAGTAAATATGAATGCACCGATCGCAACTGTAAGCTGACAGTTATCAAAACAATATGTAGCGAGCAGTCCTGCAAGCACCAATTCAAATATTTAAGCTACGATATCTGCCCGGAAGTTTTAGAAAAAATGAAAAAAATCGCCGACGACCCAGACGATTTCTACGCAAATGACAGTCTCTTCCAATATAAGGACATAGTGGGCTTGTCGATAGAAAGAGAGGAACTAAATTTAAAAATAAGACCAAGATGTCCCAAATGTGGCGTTGTGGGCGGTAAAACATCAGCCTACAATACTGACATTAAAATCCGTCAAAACCGCTGAAAAGCTTTATACCTTTATTCAGCATCAACACCGTCCCCAACGTCTTCCTCCTCAACTTCATTGTCCTCCTCATCAGCTTCCTCCGCCTCTGCCGCCTCAACCTCCGCTACTGTCTCCACCGGTTCCTGTGTTACCGCCCCTTCCGGTAGATCGGCGGCTATGCCGCTTTCTTCGTTTTCGGCGCGTTCACAGATGGCCACGTCTATCACGATGTCGCCGTCGTCAAGATTTATCAGCTTCACGCCTTTGGCAAACCGGCTAAGCTGGCGGATGCGGTCTACGTCGAGACGGATGATGATGCCGTTTTTGGTAATCAGCATTATGTCCTGATTGCCGCGCACTCTTTTCAGGGACACCACTTCGCCGTTTTTCTCCGTCAACTTGATGTTTATTATCCCCTTGCCGCCGCGGTTGGTCTTGCGATACTCGGCTACCGAGGTGCGCCTGCCAAAACCGTTTGAGGTCACAGTCAGAATGTCGTTATGATCGCTGGCAATGATCATGCTGACCACCTTGTCGCCGTCCCTGAGCCTTGTGCCAATCACACCGCGCGTGCGGCGGCCCTTATCCTTCGCGGCGCTTTCGTGGAATCGCACGGCCAGCCCGGAAGCCATACCGAGAATCACGTCGTCGTTCCCCGAAGTGACTTTCACCTCAATGAGCGAGTCGCCCTCGCCGAGCCTGAACGCGTACAGACCGTCGCGGCGGACGTTGGCGTATGCCGAGAGCGGCTGCTTGTTCACAATGCCCCGCTCGGTCGCAGCGATGATAAAGCGTGTGTCGCCAAACTCCCGCACCGGCACTATGGCGGCGATTTTTTCACCCGGCCTTAGCTCGATAAGGTTGACAATCGGCCTGCCCTTGGAACTGCGGCTCACTTCGGGGATTCGGTATACTTTCATCCGGTAACACCGCCCCGTATTGGTAAAGAAGAGCAGGTACGCGTGCGTGGACGCTACGAAAAGCGTGTTGATGTAGTCGTTCTCCTTCGACACCATCCCCTTGACTCCGCGCCCGCCTCGGCCTTGCGCCTTGTATTCGGAAACGGCGGTGCGCTTTATGTAGCCCTCGTGCGTCATCGTGATCACCATGTCCTCCTCGGCGATCATGTCCTCAATGTCTACGTCGCTCTCCGCGTCGGTGATCTCCGTCCGGCGCTCGTCGCTGTAACGGTCGCGCATTTCGGTCAATTCGTCTCTTATGATGCTCATCCGCCGCTCGCGGCTCGCGAGGATGTCGTTCAGGTCGGCTATCTGTTTGAGCAGCTCGGCGTACTCCTGCTCGATCTTGTCGCGCTCAAGGCCGGTGAGCCTTTGCAGCCTCATTTCGAGAATAGCTTTGGCCTGAATTTCGCTTAGCCCAAACCGTTCCATCAACTTCCGGTGCGCCTCGTCGGGCGAAGCCGACGCGCGGATCAGCGCCACTATCTCGTCGATATGGTCGAGCGCGATGCGCAAGCCTTCGAGGATGTGGGCGCGTTCCTTGGCTTTTCTCAGTTCAAACTCGCACCGGCGCACGGTTACCGTGTGGCGGTGGTCGATGAAGTGGCACATCAGTTCTTTAAGGGTGAGAAGCTGCGGGCGCATGTTTACAAGCGCGAGGTTTATTATGCCGAAAGTCGTCTGCATGTTGGTATACTTGTAAAGGTGGTTCAGCACCACCTCGCCGAAACTGTCCCTCTTTACACCGATGACGACGCGCATACCCCGTCTGTCGGACTCGTCCCTTATAAACGACATCCCCTCTATCACCTTCGCGTTGCCGAGCTCGGCCATCTTTTCGAGCAGGGCTTTTTTGTTGACCATGTACGGAATCTCGGTGATGATTATCTCCTCGCGGTCGTTCGCGTTTTTTTGCACCTCGGCCCTTGCGCGGATAATCACCCTGCCCCTGCCGGTGCTGTACGCGCTGTATATGCCGCTGCGCCCGAACACCACGCCCCCCGTAGGGAAGTCGGGGCCGGGGATAACTTTTATGAGGTCTTCAATCGTAGTGTCGGGGTTGTCGATTATCATCACAAGCCCGGTGACGATCTCGCGCAGGTTGTGCGGCGCCATGTTGGTCGCCATACCCACCGCGATTCCGGTGGAGCCGTTGAGCAAAAGGAACGGGAGTTTTGACGGGAGTACGGTCGGTTCCTTGCTGCCGTCGTCGTATGTCGGCGTAAAGTCTATGGTGTCTTTCTCGATGTCGGCGAGCATCTCCTCGGTGAACATCGTCATGCGGCACTCCGTGTACCTCATCGCCGCCGGCGGGTCGCCGTCGACCGATCCGAAGTTCCCCTGCCCGTTCACCATCGTGTAGCGCAGCGAAAAATTCTGCGCCATGCGGACGAGCGAGTCGTAGATCGCGCTGTCGCCATGCGGGTGGTACTTACCCATAACTTCCCCAACCACGTGCGCGCATTTCTTGTACTTGGCGTTGTGTTGCAGCCCGAGCGTTTCCATGCCGTAGAGTATGCGGCGGTGGACGGGTTTCAGGCCGTCGCGGACGTCGGGTAGGGCGCGTGAGGTGATCATGCTCATCGAGTAGTTGAGGTATGATTTTTTCACCTCGTCTTCGATGAATATGGGCAAAATTTTCTCTTTGGGCTGTTCGTCTTTGTTTTCGTTTTCGGTCATGTTATTGTTATCCTGAATTAAAAAATTAAAATCAAAATTAAAATAATAAAATCAAAATCAAACACATTTTTTTTAATTTCGCATTTCGCATTCCGCATTTCGCATTCCATCAATCCCCATCTTCTATTCTTTGACGTAGATACGGCACCATCCAATGCGCCGTCGAATCGAAATTCAAGGGCGTGACGGCTATGTAATCGTTTATAAGGGCGCGGGAATCGAAAGAGTTGGACTCTTCGATGGCCGGCCTGTCGCCGCAGACCTGATAAGCGCCGTAGTGGGGGTGATTTTTGTCCTCTATCTTTTTGTAATAATCCTCGTAACGCGCCATGCTCTGCCACGTGACCTTGAAACCTTTGGACTCGTCGGGGTCGCAGGCCGGAAAGTTTATGTTGTAAAATACGCGCGTGTCGAGCGGGGGGTGCGGGGTGTTCAGTATTTCGTCTATCAGCATGGGCGCCATTTCCGCGTAGCGTTCCATGTGCGGGTTGCTGCGGTTCCACATCGAGAACGCAAAACTCGGTATGCCGTAAAACGCGCCCTCGCGGGCGGCGGCCAGTGTGCCCGAGTAGAAAGCGGCTATACCGGAGTTGTCGCCGTCGTTTATCCCCGAAACGATGATGTCGGGACGCTTGGGCATGATGTGCGAAATCGCGAATTTTACGCAGTCGGCGGGGGAGCCTGTTATCAGGTAGCCGGGCATCTGGTCGGATCCGCCGGCCTCCCTGTACGTGAGCGGCCTCATGAACGTGAACGTATGGCCGACCCCGCTCTGCTCATACTCCGGCGCGGCGGCTACCACATTGTAGTTGCGGGAGAGAACATCGTAAAGACACTTGATACCGCGGGCGTTGAAGCCGTCGTCGTTAGTTAGCAAGATTGTTTTTTTCGTTGCCATGGTTATTTGGAACAGCCTCCGTTATGTTCAAGTTAGACAGTAATATACAATATTACAAACCGAAATACAAGCGTTTTTTATTTATTGCGGGCGCTCGAGTTGAGATCAAACAGCAAATAATCGAAATTTATAATGCTATCCCCGAACACCTCGTAATTTTTCGTATATTCCCGATACGACCTGACCGCCGTCCAGTTGTCGTCGCCATCATAAAGAACTATCGGCACGATGGCCGGGAGCCTGAAATCGAAGAAGAAGAAAAAAGACGGTTACTGCTAAAATGGAAAAGCGGGGGAAAAGTACTAACGGGGGCGAGTAACGACCCGCCCCCGCAATCTACAACTATTTTTCAATTACTCCTCAACAGCCGGCTTCTCCTCGGCAACAGGCTCCTCCGTAGCGGAGTCTGTTGATTCGGTTGATTCCGGTTCGGCTGCCGGTTCTGCCGGTTCTGCCGGTTCTTCCGATTCTTCCGGTACCGCCGGGTCGGGGCCGAAGGGGTCGTTGACTATTATGTCGGCGTCTTCGCCGTCTCCGCCTTTTTTCTTCGAGATCTTGACCTCGGATTCGGGCTTGATCGGGAAGGCGGCCTTGTGATCGGCGAGGAGTTTCTCGTCTTTGCCCTTGAAGTACTCGTCTACGCTCATGACGATCTTGCGGCCCTCCATGTCGAACTCTATGACTACGGCGGGAACCTTGTCGCCCACCTTGTAGAGACGCGACGGGTGGTTGACCTCCTCGCCGAGCTGGTTGAGCGGGATGAGGCACTCGACATCGTCCTTGATGCTCACGACCATGCCGCGGTCGAGGATACGCACAACCTCGCACTCGGCGAACTCGGTGCCGACCGTGTACTCCTTAACGAGATCGCCCCACGGGTCCTCGGTGAGCTGCTTGATGCCCAGAGAGATACGGCGCTTTTCCTGGTCGATATCAAGAACTTTGACCTCCACGACATCGCCCTTCTTGAGAAGCTCGCCAGGGTGGTTAATCTTCTTCACCCAGGACATGTCCGAAACGTGTATGAGGCCGTCGACGCCCTCTTTGAGTTCGACAAACGCGCCGAACGCGGCGATGTTGCGCACCTTGCCCTTGAGCACGGCGCCAATCGGGAACTCGGAGGGTACATTCTCCCACGGATCGGGTTCAAGCTGCTTGAAGCCGAGCGAAATTTTTTGACTCTCCTTGTCGATTTTGAGCACAACGGCCTCCACAATGTCGCCGATACCGACGATTTTTGAGGGGTGTTTGATGTGCTGCGTCCAAGACATCTCGGAGATGTGGATAAGCCCCTCAATCCCCTTTTCGAGCTCCATAAACGCGCCGTAATCCGTAATGGACACAATCCTGCCGCGCACTTTCGAACCCTCGGGGAACTTGTCCTCGATCCCTTTCCATGGATGCTCGGTGAGCTGCTTGATACCAAGCGAGATACGCTCCTTGTTTTCGTTGAAGTCGAGCACCTTGACCTGCAGCTTGTCGCCAAGCGCAACGATCTCGGAGGGGTGGTTCACGCGGCCCCAAGACATGTCTGTTATGTGCAGCAGCCCGTCTACGCCGCCGAGGTCGATAAACGCTCCGAAATCGGTGATGTTCTTGACGGTGCCTTCCCTGATTTGGTTCTTGTCGAGCTCGGTCAGAATTTTTTCGCGCAGCGCGGAGCGGTCTTCCTCAAGTATAACCCTGCGCGACACGACGATGTTGCGGCGGGTCTTGTTCACCTTTATCACGCGGAAAGTAAACGACTCGCCGATGATGGCGTCCATATCGGGAATCTGGCGCAAATCAATTTGCGAACCGGGTAAAAACGCGTCGACGCCAAAAAGGTCCACAACCACGCCGCCCTTTATGCGGCGCACGAGACGCCCCTCGACCGTTTCCTGATTTTCGAAAACTTCGTAAATTTTGTCCCAAACGCGCAAAAAGTCCGCGCGCGACTTGGAGAGGATAATCTGCCCTTCGCTGTCTTCCACCTGCTCCAAAAACACATCTATCTCGTCGCCCGGCTTGAAATCCTGAACATTTTTAAATTCGGAAAGCGGGACGATGCCTTCAGACTTGAAGTTGACGTCGATGATCACTTCCTTATCGGTTATGCGGAGTATCTTACCCCGTACCACCTGCCCCTCTTCAAGGCCATCGAGCGTTTTGTCGTAATCGAGGAGGATTTCGTCTATCTGACCCGGTTTGTAGTAACTCTCTTCGAAATCGGAAAGGTCGACTTCCAGGCCGGAGGCGTCTACTGCTCTTTTGGCTTTTAGCTCTACATCAGACATAAATGGTGCTGCTCCTTACTGCGCCCCCGTTGGTAGCAGGGCATTTTGGGTTAAGGTTAATGGTTTATTTGTACCGCTTTTTCTACTATAAACGCGACCTGATCGTCTAACGTCATGCCGGTTGTATCCATATCTATGGCGTCGGCCGCCCTTGTTAACGGGCTGTTTGACCGGGTTGAATCTTTCCGGTCGCGCGACTCAATCTCCTCCATGAGCTCTTCTATCGACTTACCAACGCCCATCGCCGCAAAATCTTTCTGACGCCTGAGCGCGCGCTCCCTGACCGAAGCCGACATGAATATTTTTAACTCGGCATCCGGAAAAACGACCGTGCCGATGTCCCGCCCTTCGCAAACCACAGAACGCCCCGCCGCCGCTTTTCTTTGCTGGCCTACAAGCGACTCACGCACCACATCGCGGGCGCAGTAGTCGGAAACGTTGCGGGTCACCTCATCGGAGCGTATATCCGCGCTAACGTCCTCCCCATCCATGATAACACGCACATCCGGCGGCGCACCGTCGAACGATATGACAGTCTCGGCCATAATCCCCCCTAACGCCGCGTCGTCGGTATAAGCGACATTTTGGCGCAAGGCCTTGAGCGTGATGGCACGGTACATCGCACCGGTGTCAAGGTAGGTTATCCCTAGCTTAGCCGCCACCGCCCTCGCCGTCGAACTCTTCCCCGAACCGGCAGGGCCGTCAATCGCTATTATCATCTTCGGTTTCTCCGCGTATATTTACGCGCTATTTGTCAAAAATTACACAAAATCAATCAAATATATATCATGGGCGGGGCGTGGGTCAATATAAAAATAATTTTTTATTTTTTTATAACAAAAAAGAAAACAGAAAATTCTCGTTTTCCGCAATGACAGTAAAGCACACCCATCCGTTCGCGGTACGCAGGTATGTGCCACCAACTCGGGGGAAGATTTATTTTGATTTCAGAAACAATAAAAACCCTAAACCTTAATATCCTTAGGCCACGCAAAATACATCCATACTGTGATGATGACTGATAAAACGAGTGCGACCGTCCAGACGGCGCTATAGTTCGCGGCACCGCCGGGCGGTGTGAACAGGTCTATCACCCATCCGGCGGCGTAGCTCCCCAAAAACCCCCCGACCCCGCCGGTCAGCACGGCGTAAAGTTGGTGGACGCCGGAGCGGTCGCGCTCGTCGCAGAAGTAGTCGAGGCAGATTACGGCGGTGATGAGCGTAAACGCGTAGGCTAGCCCGTGAACGCTCAGGCCGGAATAGATGAGAAACCTGCTCGACTCCCCAAACGCGCACGCGGCGTAGCGGTAGATTTTCATGACCATGCCGACGAGCAGCACCGCCTTCACGCCCCATTTTTTCAAAAAGTAGCCGAGCATCCCCATCGCGAAGATTTCCGGTATTTGGCCCAGGCTCATCGCCGGCATGATGCCGCGCTCGCTAAAACCTATCTGTTTCAGGAACGGGGCGGTGGCCACGGAGTAGAACCTGTCGGAAAACGTGACGGCGGCACCCATGATGGAAAGGGTCATAACCTGGGGCTTCAGCATGATTTTGAATGCGCTCGCCGGGAAAAATTCCCGCCTTTCACCCGCGGGCAGGCCATTTTTGACGCCTTTGGGGATGGTGAGGCTGTATGCGGCCATGACAAACGACGTGATTGCCGATATGTTCAGCAGCAGCGGCAGGCGGCTTACGCTCTCGGGCGCGACGGCGTCTTTCAGGGTCATGAGGCTGAACATCCACGCCACGGCTATCCAGCCGATGGTCCCCCACACCCGGATATTGCCGAATTTCCGCCTTTCCGTCGGCGCGTGGTTGAACGTAATCGCGCTCAGAAGGGGGACGGTGGGGTTTTGCACCACACTATACACGGTGTACATGAGCAGCACGGGGTAAAACTCGGTCTGCGCAGCGAAGATTATCATACACACCCCGCTGGCGACGTTCAGGAGGCACAGCAACCGCTCGGAGGAGATCAGGCGGTCGGCGACAAACGTCATAAACATCGGCGACACTATGGAGCTGACCGCCGAAACCCCCAGCACAAGCCCGATCTGTGCGCCGGTGAAACTGAGGCTATCCTTGAGATACAGGCTCAGCACGGGGAGCGTCGCGCCCGCCACAAAAAATTGGATGAACATCATGAGGCTGAGGCGGGTCTTTGCGTACTTCATCCTCATAACATACCCCGCAGCGCCAAAAGCGCCTCCTCTCTCGTCGTGACTTTATCCTCCAACTGCAAATCATAAACCTCGCCCAAAATCCTCCCGAAAATCGGGCCAGGTTTCAGGCCGAGAGCAATCAAATCCTTGCCGGTAACAAACGGCGGCGGCTTTATCTCCTCCACCTTGAACGTTTCTAATTGCTCCTTAATGAAATCGTAATTATCAAGCTCGCCGTGGCTCGACAGGCAATCGGCGCGATGCAATTCTAACTCATCGCGGATGGTTTCTCTCGACAAAAATTTTTTCAGGGTCGACAGGCGCATTTTGGATACGTTCATGAAGTTCATGTGGTTCTCGACTATCGATACCACCGCGTCAATCAGCGCGTTTGGGGCGCGCAGCCGTTTCAAAATGTTTTCCGACATCCTCG
Organism: Chitinispirillales bacterium; assembly: GCA_031281225.1. Taxonomy (GTDB): domain Bacteria; phylum Fibrobacterota; class Chitinivibrionia; order Chitinivibrionales; family Chitinispirillaceae; genus GUT77. The sequence continues at coordinate 4,778 of JAITFQ010000102.1, read as the reverse complement.
CGCCAGCGTGATGATGATTGTTGAAGCGGATGCGGTCGGTCACGGTCATGGTCACGGGTTTGCCAATGTCATGCAACAGCGCCGCCCACGCCAGAGCCGGAGACGGGTTTTGCGGAAGCTGGCCTATCGTTATTGCCGTATGCACAAAAACATCACCCTCGGGATGAAACTCCCTGGGCTGCTCCACACCGCTCATATTCTCGACTTCGGGGAGGAAGTGCTTGAGAAGGCACGTATCGCGCAGAAGTTCAAGGCTTCTGTCTGGATTTGGCCCCGTGAGCATTTTGCCCATCTCGGCGAATATGCGCTCGACGGATATTAGCTTGATGTGATGGGCGTTATCCCTTATCGCCTGAAAAGTTTGCTCCTCAATCTCAAAGCCGAACCGAGCGGCGAAACGGACGGCGCGGAGCATCCGCAGATAGTCCTCCCTAAACCGCTGCCCAGGGTCGCCTATCGCTTTTATTACCTTTTCATCAATGCCGCGCCGACCGTCAACGTAGTCGATCACTTCCTCCGTCAACGGGTCATAAAACATTCCGTTGATAGTAAAATCCCTCCGCAACGCGTCGTTTTTGGCATCGGTGTAAACCACGCTCTCGGGGTGCCGGCCATCCTTAATCCCCACGTCGGCGCGAAAAGTGGCCACCTCAAACGGCTCGCCGCCCTCCACAACGATCATCACCCCAAACTGCTCACCGACGCCGACCGTCCGCCCGAACAACCGCCGTATATCCTCCGGCGCGGCGCTTGTGGCGATGTCTATATCGCTCCCGCCGCTCCCGCCCATCACAAAACCCCGCACCCACCCCCCGGCAAAAAGCGCCTCAAACCCCCCATTACGGAGGGCCCTAACAATACGTACGGCGGAATTGAACTGCGTTTGTGAGGTCTGCATCATATCAATATAATACATCAATTACCCGAAATAAAAAAATAAAATCTTTTTAATATTGACAACGCCCCCGGAAAAAACCATTTTTATTGTAACGACAACCTTAGGTTGTTTTTTGTGACGGCAATCTTAGATTGTTTATTGTGACGGCAAAGCCGACAACCTTAGATTGTTTTTGTGACGGCTGAATTAGCAATCTTAGGTTTTCTAAATTGGTAAAATATATCGTATACTCACAATAAAAAGGAGGAGTGGATGAAGCATTTGTTGAAGGTGCTTGTTGGTGTTGGGGTTTTTATGGTACTTTTTTCCTGCGCCACTGGTGATGAGGCGGCGGGGGATAAGGCCTACAACATGGCTCAAAGGACATCGGGCGATACACGCCGTACACAGTTGAAAACCGCGTTTATGCACTACAGTAGAGCGGTTAGTGCGAATCCGGAAAAGGTTACGACTAGACTACGCAACCGCTTTATTGAAATGTGCCTTGTCCGCGCCAGAATGATGCTTGAAGAAGGAAACGCCGGGATGGGAGCGCTCCCGCTCCTGATGGGAGATATTGAAGGGCAGCTTAAGGATGACGTATTGCCCGACCTGCGCCAGCAGTACGCGGCATTTTTAGTCCAGCTTGGCGATTCAAGCGCAGCCAAATCAAGATTCATCGACGCACTCGCTTTCTACGACAGGGCGATAGAGAACGCCGCCGACCCCGCGCCGTTCAGGGAAAAGCGCAGGGCGGTCATAAGGGGCGTAGCCGAGGAAAACTACGAAATAGGGATGATGGAGCTTGAAATGGGTCAAAGGGAGAAGGACGACTCCAAGCTCATAAGGGCCGAATACTTCGCGAAGGTAGCGCTGTATTTTGATTCTACGTTTGAAAAAGCGCAAAAACTGCTGAGCGACGCTTACAGGGTGAATACATCGTCGTATTCGGCGTACATCGCGGTTGTTGACGACTACACGGATACGCTGATGTTCAGGACCATAAACAAGTTCGACATTTTGCTTTCCGTCAACCTGCTCAACACTAGAGGCGGCGAAACGGTGTTCCGTATGCACAGCAACACTTTTAACCCGCTGCGCATGAGGTCCGAGCACTTCGCGCTGGTTGACGTGAACGGAAGAAGGCACCACGCCGCGGCAGGGCAGAGGATGCACCCCGATATTCTTGATTTTGAGAGGGAAGCGGAGTACAAGCTACGGTTCCCGGCGGTGACGGGGCAGGTTAAGAGCATGATTTATGAAAACGGCCCGCACTTTACAGAAAAGTTTTTCTTCTAAAAAACAGTATTAAAACATGCAGGGGCGGGGTTTGCCCGCCCTTTCTTTTAGGGTCAATAAAAAATGCCGGTGTTAATCTGTGAGATTGACACCGGCATTTTTTATTCGCGTAACCGTAACATACGGGCGGCAGTTGCCGCCCGTATAAGAGTACTGTGCAAGAAGATTACAGCAACGCCTCGTAATCTGTGACGCTTCCGCCGTCGAGGCAGCACTGGATGATCTTGGAGCCGACATCGGCCAGCTCGGGGTGCTTGAACTTCTGCAACTCCCTTTCGAAGAACTCTTTCAGGTACTTCGCGCCGGCGTCGTAGCCCTCGGGCCCAACTTCCGGCTGCTCGTCTACCCGCAGGAAATCGGACGGCAAGAACCTGCCCTCAATCTGCATCTGCGACAGCGTGTAGCCGAGCAGCGGGCAACGGGCGGCGATTAGTGAATCGGGCTTGAACTTCGCCGTGCCGCGGCGCGCCAGATACTCACGCGCGACCCACTGGGGCATGAAGCTGACCTTGTAGGCACCGACGTTCTGGTTGGGAGTGAGCGTGTAGCGCACGTTGTAGGTTTCCTGAATCTGCTTGAGCAGCAGGTTGGCGTGGTCAACCAAACGCCCGGTGGCGAACGGCCAGTACGACCCTACGCCCTCGCTCGTCAGCCCGCCGCCCGCCGTAATGCTCGGGTTGTCGTGGCCGCGCGGCGATACTAACCTCCACAGCCAGCCAAGCGCCGGCGGCAAGACGTGCAGGAAGCCCACAACGCCGTAAGTCGGATTTTCTTTGAAGCACGGCGGGGTGCGGATCCCAAAGTTGCGAAAGTGCACCTCCACCGCTCCGTCGACGTAACCAGGCATAAAGTGGCGCGGCATCACCACACGCGGGTTGGGGCAGGGCCTGTTGTCCTCCACGTCAAAAGTGTGCTCCCAAATCAATACTGTCGAGTCCTGCACTCCGTCCATATTAAGGAAGAGCAGGGGCTCTTTGGGCTGGATGGTTATCTTTTCGAGGTGCGGGTCGGTGCCGTAGTGCGTTATATGGTTGAGGCGCACAAACCACGCGCGTTCGGCGTCGCACGCGTGCACGTAGCCGCTGTTGCCCTCCTGAATTTCGTGCGAGCACATCGCCATGTCGTCGGTGACGGGGTGGAGCGTACAGCTCTGGTTCATGGCGAGTATGCGCTTCGCGCCGGTCTTTACGTGTTCGCCGATAAGCAAGCGGCCGTCGGACTGGCGGTGGACGTATTCGAGCATCTCGCTCTTGCCGCTGCCGCTCGCGCCCTCGTGCATGATGGTGGTGACGTTATCGTAAGGGGTAACCGCCTGCACCGTGGCCGCGTGGAGCGTGAGCCACTTTTCTTTTTCGCCTATGGAGAGCAGCACGCCGTAAACGCCTTTTTTGGCGCTGGGGCCGGGGTAGAGATTGTACGAAAAGATTTCGTGCACGTCTTCCATACGGTTGTGTACGACTAACTGCTTGCCGTCGAAGTGCGTGTGGCGGAACGGCGGCGCGAGGTAGATCACGCAGCGGATGTTGAAATCGGCCGGCAGGTTGCACGGGTCGACCATGCCCTGCAGGTCTGCAAGCGCACCGGCGAAGAAACCGGCATTTTTTGGCCCGACCATCAGCGCGCCGTAGTTGGTCTCACCGAGCATAAACGGCAGGACAATCAGTTCCTGATTTTTGAGCCAGTCGAACGTTTCGCCGCGCACCTTGCCAAACTCGTAGCCAAAACGGTCATTGAAGCGCACGCGGTCGGTGGGCTTTTCGTCGCCGAGTACCGTGCAGTCGGGGTCGCGGCGGCGCATGTAGATCTCCGTGTAGTTCACGGAGAGCCCGTTGCGGCACTTAACGACATTCGCCTCGTGGTATGGCCCTTTGCCGGGTATATCGTAAATGACATCAAAGCTCTTATTACCCGCCCCGCCCAAAGCCAAATCAATCAATTCCGCGCGGTTGACCGGGAAAGTCAGCCCCTTGTTTGTGGTTAGGACATCCCTGACATCAGCCGGAAGGCTCGCCAGTTTCTGCCAGTCGGTTTTCAAATTAATGTTACTCATGTTTCTCCTTTATTGAGAATGAGATTATTATAAAATGCTGAGTTGAATACAGTCATCTAGCCTGATAAAATAATATATCAATGGGACGAAAGTCAAATATTTTTATTTTTTTATTGACACTACCCCTGCCTTATCGTATCTTACAGTCATAGAGATACTGTATAAAACAACAAATATCATTTTTTGAATTTGAATTTGAATTTTATCATGGAAACAAACAAAAAACGCCACATAATCGTAACAATCCTCCTAGTCATTTGGACGATAATAAGGACCGCGTTTGTCACGTACGCCGTCATTTTTACCATTGTCGCCACGATTCTTATCTACAAAGGCTACGTCTACTTCAACTACTACTACAACGAGCACCTGATGAAACCGCTGAATGATGTCAAGCAGTTGAAAACTGAAAACCCGCCCGAATCGGCCTACATGACCCAGCACCGCGATCGGAATGGCCCAGCTTTCGTACAACGCCGCCAGGCACAGGAAGATCACGAGGATCGAAAAGCCGTACAGCAGGGGCGCCTGCGCACCGGCTTACCGTTCCTA
>JAITFQ010000070.1 GCA_031281225.1 Chitinispirillales bacterium | reverse complement strand
CCCCGCAGATGTCCGCGTAGCGCGGGTCGAGGGTCATGTCAATCAGATGGTTCAATTCGGAAAACACGCTCACTTTGGAAAATTTGGTCACGCCGGTCAAAAACACAAACCGCAGGTATCTGTCATAAGATTTCAAAACGCCGTAAAACCCTTTTAGTGTACTCAGTATGGCTTTGTGTACGTCGATGTCTCCTGTCATGGTGTCTAAAAGCGGCTTGTCGTATTCATCAATTATCACCGCTACCCTTTCGCTGGCATTGGTATACGCCATTTCTATGAGATATTTGAATTGGCTAGTAGCGTTTCCGGGCTCCAAGGTGATTTTATGCCGACGCGCCTCTCTTTGCAATTCGGAATTCAATATCGAATAAAGCGCCTCCAGCCCGTCGGTTGAATATGACTCGGCGTTCAAGTCTAACCTTATCACAGGATGCTTCTTCCATCCCCAGTCAAGCGAGTCGATAGCCAAAGCCGGACGACCCGCAATCTCCCCAAAAAGCTCCCTCCTACCCTCAAAAACCGCTTTAAGCGTCGAACAGAGGAGTGATTTCCCGAAACGGCGAGGGCGCGAAAGGAAAAACGGCTTGCCGGAGCTGGTCAACAATTCGTGGATACGCGCGGTCTTGTCTACATAAACAAAACCCCGTTCGCGAATGTCCACGAAATCCTGAATACCGATAGGAAGTAAACGTTTCATATCGGTAAAATAATATAAGCACAAGGATAAATGCAAACGTTTTTTCGAATTTCTGGGCGGGGATGGAACGCGAGAGGCATTGTTTGAAATTTCTGATTATCCGCCTTCCAGCTGAATTTTTAAAAAAAAATACCCCCTAACACCCCGCATTAACTATATTTTGGTAATATGACCAAACTTGAATACACATTTACGACCGATACCCTCTTCAAAATGGTGTTCGTGAAGTATCCCGACTTGCTGAATGTTTGACATAACCTGTGACAATAACGTATATTTACGTTTAGCTGGCTTCATTGAACATCCTTTGTTTAAAAGTTTCGCGAGAATGGACAAACAAAAAATATATGTTAGGGAGCCAGCTACTTTATATAAAAAAACTATTAATACTGAATATTGAAAAAAAAATATGGGATGATAGTGAAAATATTTAAAGAAATTTGACGAAACGGCGATAACGTTTGTTTCTGTCAGGCATCCAGGTAAATTGATTGGGATATTGCAAAAAGAGAGAAAATATAAAATAATTGCGTCGGAGCAGGCTGGAATTTATTATATTGATACAGATGACCAGCACTCTGCCCGTGTCCCCGCGATACAGTTGGTGGTAAGCTGTGAGCTGAACGCAGAGGATTAAGAACCGGCGCCGCTGAGGAGTGGACACAAGAAGGCCGGGAAAAAGGTATTGAGGAAGAACGGAGGAAAAATGCCAAAGCCATAAAGGCCGAAGGCATAGACGCAAACACCATAACAAAAATTACCAGACTCATAGCGGACGATATCCCGAAAACTGTAACGGAAAGAGCAGGGGCTGGAAATGAAAGCAAAAGCTTTCACGAAATTGGTTGGCGCAGCGGTGGCCGCGGTGGTTTGCTGGGCTGGGGCGGCTGGGGCGCAGACGTGGAATATCGGGGTTGGGGAGGATAGCGCGAGTGTTACGGCGACACTGAGCGGCGGGACGCTTACTATAAGCGGAACGGGGGAAATGGCGGATTTACTATCTCCTCCGTGGCATGACGATAGAGATTCAATAACATCTCTAATCATTGAGGAGGGTGTGACAACAATCGGGGATTTTGCATTTTACGCTTGCTCACTGTTAACTTCGGTAACCATCCCCAACAGTGTGACAAGAATTGGGAGTGCAGCGTTTGTTTATACTACTGGACTGACCTCAATAACTATTCCCAATAGCGTGACGCAGATTGATAATATGGCGTTTTTTGGAACCGGATTGACCTCGATAACTATTCCCAATAGCGTGACGATTATTGGGCAGTACGCGTTTTCCAACGCTACCAGTCTGATTTCCGCTACTATTGGCAGCGGCGTAACATTAATCACAAGTAATACATTTTCAAGTTGCGTCAACTTGCGACGCGTGGATTTTCTGAGACGTGAGCCAATGACTGAAATTGGACCGGATATGTTTTGGGAAACACAGCCATCGCTAAGAATCTACGGTTTTTCTGAAAACACAAGCATAAGCGAATATGCGGGCATTACATTCATTCCATATCAAACCGACATATCCCTCGACCCCTCGGAAGCGCATAGCTTTGATTCTGCCCAATTCGGTTATAGCGCACGGGACACGCTTACTGTAACTGTGGCGCGCGAGTTTGTTTTACCACCAGGCGCGGCGGGAACTTTGTCTATCGCCTTGAGCGGCGCAAATCCGACGGCTTTTACACTTAACCGGACGGTAATACCCAACAGCGCACCAGAGGAAGGGGAGGAAAGCATTACCTTTACGGTAATGCCCGTATTGGGGCTTGGCGCGGGCGTATACACAGCAGCCGTGACAGTATCCGCGGCGGAAGATAATGAAAAAGACTGGATTACGCCGCAAAGTACGGGCGTTACCGCGAATATCACGGCAAAACCCATCACCATCAACGACGTAACCGCAGTGAACCGTAATGCCGACGGCACGACTACGGTCGCGCTGGCCGGCGGTACGCTCACCGGCGTAGTAACCGGCGATAATGTCGGTTTTACGCTTGGCAGCGGCACTATCGCCACCCCCGAGGCGGGCAACAATAAGCCTGTCACGACAAACATTGCGTTAACGGGCGCGGACGCGAACAATTACACGTTAACACAGCCCACGGGCATAACGGTAAACATCGCCACCGTCGCCATTCTCGTATCCGACAGAACAGTTCCCAACGCCGGCTCAAGCGAAGAAGCGGCGGTGATAGCGCCAATCAATATATTTGCGGGCGAATTCACCGCCGGCCCGAACCCCGTCAGCAGAAATTCCGGCGGTGTGGATATTTTCCGTTTGGGCAGACGTTTTGAGGATGGCGTATTGACTGTGTACGACGCGTCCGGCAACGCCGTCAACCGTGTAAATATCAGCGACAGGTCCACGGTTGATACTCAAAGCAGGCGAATCGCCGGTTCGTGGAATTTAACGGACGCCAGAGGCCGCCCGGTATCCGAGGGCACGTATTTGTTGAAAGGCGTAATTGTTACATCAGACGGCAACCGCGAGAACGTGTCGGTTATTATCGGCGTGCGTTGATATGACGTATATTCGGGCGGCCGGCGTGCCGGTCCGCCCATCCTGCTATAAAACATACCGCTTGCAAAACTTGATTCCGCCGGAAAAATAAACTATATTCACATATTATACCACATAAACGCAGAATTGGGGTGAATATCAATGCGTAACATTTTATTGACTGTAACAATGGCGGCGTTCGCCCTTATATTCGCCGCTGGCTGCGGAAACCAGCAAAGCAGGCTAAATGAGGCCGCCGCCGCCGAGAATAGCGGCAATCACCGCGAGGCCGCCACGCTCTTCACCGCCGCCGCGCTCAGGCTGTCGCCATCCCTGAGACTCCAGGAGGCGCAAAAGGGCAAGGTCGCGGACCCGTCCAACTGGCTAAGAGAGATAGAAAAATACAAAAGGTGGCTAACCGATCCCGCGGCGCAAAGGGATAACTCGCTTGGCAACGCTCTTGACGGCCTCGTCCGCTGCGCGGAGCGCATCGAGTCGGAAAACATCATCAACTTCGCGGAGCCCGCCCCCTTCGATTCCCTGCCCGCTTTCACTACGCACTGGAACCAGGCGTTCAACCCGCCGCCGGCAGGAACTATCGATTGGAATGGACTGGTGTCGCGGGCTTACGGCCAAAAATTCTCCATCCTGCGCGTCACCTCGCCGCAAAACTATACGTACGAAATTAGCATCGTAAGCCGCAAAACCTCGCGCCGTGTCAACTTAACGCTCTTCCCGGAAAGCAACGTCAATGTCCCGTTGCCGCCCGCCGAGTACATAATCATACTCAGAAGTATGGTGGAATTTCAGCAAGGCCAGCGCTGGACCTCGGAATACGCGTCGTTCAATTTGAGCGTAACGGACGAACCGTCGCTAATCGCCGCGAATTTGAGAACGTGGCTGCCGAGGAGGCAATAAAATTTGACCGTACCCGGAAAAATCATTGAGGAACAAAAAAACTATTACGTCGTATCAACCTCCGGCGGTGAACTGCGTTGCACACTCAAAGGCGCCCTCCTGAAAGAAAGGAAACGCCGCATAGCCACCGGGGACTCGGTGAAAATACAGGTGATTAACGCCGACAGCGCAGAAGGAATAATCTGTGAAATATCAAAACGTCAAAATTTCCTCCCCCGACCGCCGCTCGCCAACCTCTCGCAAGTAATATTCGTCAACTGCTTCAAACGCCCGCAAATAAATACAGAGGCCATTGATCGATTCCTCTTTTCCGCCGCGGCCTACGGGATAGACGCGGTTATCGTCTTTAACAAAATGGACCTGCTAGACGCGGATGAAGCGGGCGAACTTGAAACAGCGGAGAATTATTACAGGGAGATCAGCTACAAAATCCTGCGCACCTCCGTCCCCGAAAATCAAGGGGTAGAGGAGTTGGTCGGTTTATGCAGGGGCAAAACAAGCGCGTTCACCGGATTGTCGGGGGTTGGGAAATCCAGCCTGCTATCTATAATATTTCCCGATATGGAATTCAGTACAAACGAGGTATCAGGAGCAAGCGGGAGAGGCACGCATACTACCACGCATACAAAATTACTCTCGCTTGACAATAATACGTTTATAGCCGACACCCCCGGATTCGCCTTCGTTGACGTGCCGACAGTAGACGAAGACACCGTCGCGGCGCATTTTCCCGAAATCGAAAAACAGACGGGCAAGTGCCGCTTCAACAACTGCATCCACGACACGGAACCCGGGTGCGCGGTCGTTGAATTGGTTGAATCGGGCGAAATAGCGCCCTGGCGGCATGAGCATTATTTGAAAATTTATTATGAAATGGCGGAGCGAAGGAAAATGTATTAAAAAAAACTTGCTTTTATTAAGGAAAAATATTATCTGTAGAATATGATACAAATAATCCATAAATACCGGTCACTCCCCTGTCCCGAAGAACTTTTGCTCAAAACAGCGCGAGCAGTATATAAGCGGGAAGGGGTAAGCGTAGAGCAATCTACGGTGATCATTCTGTGTTCGGATTACACAATCCGCAGACTCAATCGCAAGTACAGGGGTAAGGATAAGGCGACGGACGTCCTTTCCTTCAACTTCGGCGACCCGGATCTTTTGGGCGAAGTGTACATATCGTTGCAAAGGGCGAAGGTGCAGGCACGGGCTTACGGGCTGGCTTACGACGAGGAGCTCAAACGGCTGCTTATCCACGGGTTTTTGCACCTTATGGGGTACAACCATCACAAGAAATCGGACAGGGCGGTCATGGAGGAAAAGGAGCGAACGTACGGGGAAGCGTGATTTTATTGACCCGGGCGTTACCAATAATTATTTTATACTGTAGTACAGCAGATCCGCCCGTTTACCGAATCAAAGGAGCTTTTTTTGGACGATGGCGCTACGAGTACCTTGCATCTTATCGGGTTAACCGGCACTTTTATCCTCTCGGCATTTTTCTCGGCCATCAAAATCATCTTCTCCTCAGCGGAGAGAAGCGCCGACGGCGCCGACGACGAACGCCTGCGCTACTACACTTCAAAGGTCGGCGCCATATTGAAAAACCGCGCCGCGCTTAGCAGCATCGTAGTGGTGGGGAAAACATTAACCAACACCGCTTTCGCGGCTTTGGCGTTCTACTGCCACGACCGTCTCTTTCCGGACGCCGTACCGGTACGGCAATGGGGCGTGCCGCTCGCGTTCTCATGCGTTATGCTCACGCTCTTCGCCCACTACATCCCGCGGGCGTTCGCGATGAGGTTCTACAGAACCTACCTCATCCCGTCCCTCTTTTTGTACGGCCTGCTCTCGTGGCTCCTCACGCCGCTCTCGTGGCTCTTTACCACCATACAGTCGGCGCTGCTCTCGCTGTTGAAATACGACGAAAAATTCGCGTTCCTCTCCGATCAAGACAAGGCGCGCATCACGGCGGCAGACAGCGACACCGAGGCGCTAAACGAGGAAGAGCGCGAAATGATACGCAGCATATTCGACCTGAGTGAAACCACCGTCGACGAAATAATGGTGCCGCGCATAAACATTATCGCCGCCGACATCAAATCCGACCTGCACTCGGTAATCACGCTCATAAAGGAGGAAGGGCACTCACGAATCCCCGTATACAAGGAAACCATAGACCAAATCACCGGCATAGTCTATGCGCGGGATATACTCCCATGGATAGCCGAGCACAAGGCCGAAGAGTGGGACCTGTCGTCCATCCTGCGAAAATGCCACTACGTGCCGATGGGCAAAAAGGTCAACGACCTCATGAAAGAGTTCAGGGTAAAGCACCTGCATTTGGCCGTGATAGTCGACGAATACGGCGGAACGGCAGGGATCGTCACCATGGAAGATATTTTGGAAGAGATCGTCGGGGATATTCAGGATGAATATGATGAAGAGGAGATGGAAATCGTAAAAGTTGACGATCTCACATACCTGGTCGACCCGCACGTCGACCTCTACGACCTAAGCGACGAACTCAACATCAACCTGACCGAAGAGGAAACCGACTACAACACCCTAAGCGGCCTGATCTACCACGAATACGGCGACGTCCCCGCCGAAGGTACCCAATTCGACCACTCCGGCCTGCGCATCACGGTATTGAAAATGGACAACCAACGGATTGAAAAGGTTAAGGTGGAGATGTTGCAAAACTCGGAGAAGGATGGGGCGGAGACGTTTTAGAGGGGGTACTCGTACCCCGGCGTGGCTACGAGGCGCTGGTATGTCCAGTAGTTTCCCAGCACCCTTTTGACGTATATGCGCGTTTCCAAAAATCCGACATCCTCCACAAAAATATCGTGCTTCACGCCGCGGCTCCTGTCGCGCCACCTGATAGCGTTGTTCGCTCCGGCGTTGTAGGCACAAAGGGTTAGAACTAAGTTGCCATTGAATTGGGTCAGCCGCTTGCGCATGTAATGAACGCCGAAACGGATGCTTAAATCGGTGTTGTAGAGGGAGTCGGTCGCAAAATTTCTCTCCTGCAATTCCGTGGCAATTTTTCTACCCGTGGCGGGCATGATCTGCATCAGCCCGATGGCCCCGGCGCTGGAAACGAGGCTTGAGTCAAAAATACTCTCCTGGCGCATAAGCGCGCTTACAAACAGCGGGTCAACGTTGAACCGCCGAGCGTATTTGATGATGGCCGGCGCGTAGAACGGCGGGTACATCACGGTGAGCACCTGCAAGGGTATGTGCTCGCGATGTTCTGGGGGGATGCGCCACGTGAGCCGCTGCGCCGGCCTGAACGCCCGCCCAATGCTGCCGGCAATCGCGTAGGCGCAGGCAAGGTCATATTGCAATAGCAGGTTGCCCGGAAAGTTTTCGAGGTAGTCGTCGAGAAAGAGCGCGGCTTCGTCCGTCCGCGCGACCGATAGCAGCGCCGCGCCGCGCCGCAGGGCTATGCTGTCTTCCCTCGTAATGTCCCTGCGCGGCGACGCTGGGGATATCGAGTCGAGCCATGCCCGCGCCATCCCCTCGGACATCGGCGGCGCGCCTGGGGGCGCGGAGCGGTACTTGCCGGTTACGCTGTCGGCCAAACCCATAAGCTGCATCGCGCGGTGGGCGTGATAATCAGCGGGGTTGAGCCGTACAATCTGGTTCCAAACCTTATGCGCCTCCTCCGTCCTGCCCCGCGCGGCGTGCGCCTTGCCCTGCCAGAACAGCCCCGCCCAAATCTGGTTGGAATTGGGGAGCGCCTGCCTGAACGCGTCGATGTGGACTATAACGCTATCGTATTGGCCGAGCTTGTAGAAACAGAATGCGTGCCGGACACGCGCCTCCTCGGAGCGCCGCCCCGCCGTTTCAAAAAGCTGCCTGTAACCCGCAATAGCCGGCCTGAAATTCCTGGTCATCTCATGATTCCACGCACGCAGCCACAAAATCTCCTGCGCCTGCTGGTGCGCCGGAAAACGGTTGATGTGCGCGTCCTGCCACCGTTGCATCTGCGCGGTGTTGCCAAGCGAGCGGAACGCGCGGGTGATGCGCATCAGCACCTCGGCGTCACCGGTGTGCACCGAATCGTACCTTATGTAAAGGTTGGCGGCCTGCTGCCACTGCTCCCGCCCAAACGCGATCTGCGCGGTGAGAAGATCCGACTGTTTGGCCGGGATGATTGTTGAAAAATCAGCCCGCCGACGCGCCTGCGTAAGTATCCGTTCGGCCAAAACAAAGTTGCGGCAACCCGCGGCCTGCGACGCGAGCGTAAACAGAAATTTTGTGCCCGCCTCGGTAGTGTCGCCCGAACCTTTTTGAAATAGGCGCTCGACAATCCCGCAAGCGTCACGCACGGCAAGACCCGGCAGATACTCCCCGAGGAGCGAATCGACCTCGGCGACGCCGCCCGCCGCGATAAGCGAATCACAGACCGCCTCAAACCCCGCCGCCGTGAGCATCCGCTGCCGCCGTTCCCATTGATGATACTCGTCAGCCCACGAAGCGCTCCTCGGCAGCGCAATACCGTTATTTCCAATGAGAGAACTGACCTTAATGAACAGATGGTGCCGGTACCGCGGCGGCAGCCCGGCTGCGCCAAGAGCCGAACCGTAGGAAGCCATCGCCCGGGAAAAATCGTTCTCCCCGGCGGCGATGTCGCCGAGCCGTTCCATAGCAAGCGGCGTGAGAATCCGGCAAACGCGGCTAACGGTGTTGAGCGCCTGAGCAGCCTCGGCGGTATTGCCCAAACGCGCGTTTATCACCCCGTATTTATATAACCAAAGCAATGAATCCGCCCCGCGCGAATCAGCCCTGACCGCAAGCAACGCGGCGCCCGCGTCCCCCGCAGCAAGCTCGCGCGTCCCCGCCCAACTGATGGCAGACGGCAACTGCGGCGCAGCCTGCGGGTAGATAGCGGCGGGCAACAACCGACACAGCGCGCAAACAATCAGCGCCGCGCGGAGATAGGAAGATTTTTGAGGATGATTTATAAGCATAATATAGCGTCCATGAGAATAATATAATAAAAAACTAAAGCTAACCTAACAGAGTGTAAACATAAGAGGGAAAAGTTCATATACAGGATTTCTGGAGCAAGGGGGGATCGAACCCCCGGCCTCGACGTTGCGAACGTCGCGCTCTACCAACTGAGCTATTGCCCCGCTCATATTGCGAACATCTAAAATAATACAAGACACTACCATTACGCAAGAATTTTTTATTTTTTCACAATAAAAAATTCTTGCGACACGTAAATGCATAAAACACATCGCACACTCACAACAAAAAACGTTTGAGCATTGCTTTGTGTTCCTCGATGTAGCCTAAGGCGCGCTTGACGACGTTGTCGGAGGTGTATCCGAACTTCTCTTCGAGCACCTTAAACGGCGCCGACGCGCCGAAACGCTCCATGCCGATCACCTTGCCAAGCGGGGCAACCATCTCCGCGAATGTTACCGGCAGGCCGGACGTGAACGCCAAAACCGGCGCGCCGAAAGGTATCAGCTTCTCCCGGTATTCTGCGCTCTGCTCCCAGTACAGGCCTTCCGAGACGGCGCTTACCACCCGCACGCCGATCCCGTGGTCGCGCTTCAAGGTTCCGGCGGCCTCAATGCAGAGGGCGACCTCCGCGCCGTTGGCGAGGAGTATCAGACCGGGGTCGTCGCAATCGATAACAGCGTAGGCGCCGAGTTTTGCGCCGGCCAGCGCGTCCGCGAAGCGTGAGGGCGAGCCGGGTTTAACCGGGACGTCGGCTAATGCCTGCCGGCTGAGCAGGAGCGCCGTCGGGGCGTTTGAGTTTTCAAACGCCATCTTCCACGACACGGCCGTCCCCGCCGCGTCGGTCGGGCGCAATACGAGCATACTGCGGCGGCCGTGGAACGGGTTTATCATCTTCTCCAAAAGCCTCGCCTGCACCTCGTGCTCTATCGGCTGGTGCGTCGGGCCGTCTTCCCCCACTCTGAATGTGTCGTGCGTCCATACATACTTGACGGGCAGGCCCATGAGCGCGGCCATGCGGACGGCGGGCTTCATGTAGTCGGAGAAGACAAAAAACGTCCCGCAAACCGGAATCACCCCGCCGTGCGAGGCGATACCGTTCATCACGGCGGCCATGGTCAGTTCCGCGACGCCGGCCTGCAAAAAACCGCCCGAAAAATCGCCCTTTTTGAATATTTTTGACGCTTTCAAAAAGCCGTCGGTCTTGTCGCTGTTCGACAGGTCGGCGGAGGAGACTATCAGGTTTTCAACCTTGCCCGCGAGCGCCGCCAAAATCGCGCCCGAGGCGTCGCGGGACGCCATGTTCGGTTTGAGGGCTATGGCCTCCCAGTCAATCTCCGGCAGAGCGCCGCTCATAAACGACGCGAACTTTTTGGCGAGCTCGGGGTTTTTCTTCTCCCACTCCGCCTGCTCCCCCTTTTTCGCGCGAGCAAGCTCCCTCTTTTTGTCGAGAACTCTCTTGTAATAATCGGCGACATCCGAATAGATGGCGAAAGGGCTGGCCGGGTCTGCGCCTAAATTTTTCAATGTCGCGTCCGCGTCCGCCCCGGCGCTCGACATCGGCTGGCCGTGCGTCGATATCTTCCGCTCAAACGATCCGCCGTCCTTTCCGATCGCGCCCTTGGCCATTACGGTTTTGCCAATTATCAACGTGGGGCGCGCCTTTTCGGCGTTGGCGGCGGTCAGGGCCTCACGGATTTGCTGATGATCGTTCCCGTCTATCGTCAGGACGTTCCAGCCCCACGCCTTGTATTTCGCCTCGGTATCCTCGCTCGACACATCCTCCGTCCCGCTTGATAGCTGGATGTCGTTCGAATCAAAGAACATTATAAAATTGTTGAGACCGAGGTGCCCCGCGAGCCGTCCGACGCCCTGCGATATCTCCTCCTGCACACCGCCGTCCGATATAAACGTATAGGTCTTGTGCGCCATCCACTCGCCGAACCGCGCTGTTAGAAACCGCTCCGCGACCGCCGACCCCAAGCCCATCGCGTGCCCGTGCCCCAGCGGGCCGGAGGTATTGTCAATCATCCGTTTCGGATCAAGCTCGGGATGTCCGTGCGTGGGGCTTCCCCATTGCCTGAAAGCCGCGATGTCGTCCATCGAGAAAAACCCGCACAGCGCCAGTTGCGAGTAGAGCATTGGCGACATGTGCCCCGGGTCGAGGTAGAAACGGTCGCGGTTGGCCCACGCCGGGTCGTCGGGGTCGAAGTTGAGGAACTCCGAGTAGAGGACGTGCATAAAGTCCGCCCCGCCCATCGCGCCGCCGGGGTGCCCCGACTTGGACTTTTCGACCATCGCTACGATAAGCGCGCGGATGTTATCCGCGGCGCGGACGCCTGCCTTCAAATCCGAATCTTTTAACTGTGCCATGATGGACAACGCTCCTTTTATTGATTACAGAAAATAGGTTATGCCAAGGAGGGCGGGATTAAGTTCCCGCCCCCATCCCTGCAACCTCTTAAATTACAGCCCCAGCAAATACCCATTCAAAACATTTTCCAGATACTCCTGCTTGCCGCTCGTCCACCCTGTCGTTCCGTAGCCCGCGTCCGTTCCGATTTTCGCGAGCTGCTCGAGGGTCATTTCACCCTTGGAGTATTTCGCGCCGTCGCCGCTGTCGAACGAGGCGTAGCGTTCCTTGACGAAGTTTGGAATAACGCCGTCGTCAATTATTCGCTGCGCAGCTTGCAGGCCG
This sequence comes from Chitinispirillales bacterium, assembly GCA_031281225.1. Classification (GTDB taxonomy): domain Bacteria; phylum Fibrobacterota; class Chitinivibrionia; order Chitinivibrionales; family Chitinispirillaceae; genus GUT77. Next base: position 10,592 of record JAITFQ010000070.1, on the reverse strand, counting down.
ACCGCGAAGGCGTCCATGCTGCCGATGTGGCCGATAAAGAGGTCGGCCGGGTCTACGGAGTTGCGGCGGACTTTCGCGTCGAAGTTCAGGCCGCCGGTGGTGAAGCCGCCGATTTTCAGGATGGTGTACATCGCCAGCGTGGTCTCGTAATAGCTGATCGCGAACTGGTCGGTGTCCCAGCCGTTCATGCTGTCGCCGCGGTTGGCGTCTATCGAGCCGAACATTCCGGCGGCGGCGGCGGTTTCGAGCTCGTGGGCGAAATCGTGGCTCGCGAGTTCGGCGTGGTTGGCTTCGATGTTCATGCGGAAATCCTTGTCGAGGCCGTAGTGGCGCAGGAAGCCGACGACGGTGTCGGTGTCAAAGTCGTACTGGTGCTTTGACGGCTCCATCGGTTTCGGCTCGATGTAGAACATCCCCTTAAAGCCCTGCTTGCGACCGTAGTCACGCGCCATTGTAAGGAAGCGCGCCATGTTTTCCTTTTCCCGCTTGATGTCGGTATTTAGGATGCTCATGTAGCCTTCCCGCCCGCCCCAAAAAGTAAAACCTTCGCCGTCGAGCGCGATGGTCGCGTCGAGTGTGGCTTTTACCTGCGTGGCGGCGAGGGCCACGACGCCGAACTCAGGGTTGGTCGCCACGCCGTTCATGTAGCGCGGGTTGTTGGAGAGACCGGCCGTCCCCCACAGGAGTTTTACGCCCGTTTCCTTTTGCAGCTTTTTGGCCTTGTCGGTCAGCGTGAAAAGGTTCTTTTCGCTCTCCGCGGGATTCGCGCCCTCGGGGGCCATGTCCCTGTCGTGGAAAGTGTAGTACCCCGCGCCTATCTTTGTGAAAAACTCAAAAGCCGCGTCCATCTTTTTGTCCGCCGCGTCCATCGGATTTTTCGCGTCGGTATTCCACGGGTAGATGTGGGTCGGCGCTCCAAACGGATCGCCCCCGTCGCCGCAGAAACTGTGCCAGTAGGCGATGCCGAACCGCAGATGGTCTTTCATAGTCTTGCCGCCAATCAGCTTTTCGGCGTCGTAATACTTGAACGCCAGAGGGTTTTTGCTCTTCGGGCCCTCGTACTTGATTTTAGAAATCCCCGGAAAATACTCTTTCGCTCCAACAAAATAATCCGCCATGCGCCTATCCTCCCGCGTTTGTTATGGTTAAATGTATAGTGGGCTTAATGCCCCGAGATACCGTGAATAAACAGCGTAAGCCTCATTGTACTTCTCCACGCCCGCCTTGTCCGGCTTTATCTCCGCCCCAAGTTTAACGTGTTCGTCCGCCAAAGCCTCTATCGTGGCTTTTTTCGCCGAGCCGCCGGAATCGTTCATCAGGCACCAAAGCGCCTGAATCGCGCCGCCCATAGCCGCGGCTTCCGAGCCGACGGGTATGCGCAGCGGCAGGTTCATGACGTTGGCCGCAATGCTTTGCCAGAGCTTGCTCTTTGAGCCGCCGCCCGTGAGGCGTATCTCCTTGGGTTTGAACCCAAGCGCCTTAAACCCGTCGAGCCCGATTCTCATCCCGAATATCGCCGATTCGAGGGCGGCGCGCACGATGTTTTCCCGCTTGAAGTTGACCGCGGTTATGCCGTTTACGCTTGCCCTGCCGCCCGGCAGGTTCGGGGTTCTCTCGCCGTTAAAAAACGGCAGGATAACTATGCCGTCCGCGCCGATTGGGGCTTTGGCGGCCTCCGCGTTCAGAGCTTTTACGTCCATCCCGAAAAGGCCGCGGAACTCCTCGCTCGCCACCGTGCAGTTCATCGTGCAGAGCAGCGGCAGCCAGCCTCCCGACGACGAGCAAAAAGCGGCTAAATTTCCGGTCGGGTCGACAACCGGCGTTTTGGAGAAACCGAAGAGGGTGCCGGACGTGCCGAGGCTCATGGTAAGGAAGCCGTCCCGCACGGCGCCGGTCCCGATGGCGCTCATCATGTTGTCGCCGCCGCCGGAGGAGACCGGTATCCCTGCGGTTATGCCGTAAAGCTCCGCCGCGGCCTTGCTTACCCTGCCCGCGGTTTTTTCCGGCGCGGTGAGCGGGGGGAGCCACTTTTCCAAATCGGAGGAGATATACCTGCATACGGCGGGCGACCATTTCCTCCGCCTGACGTCAAAAAGGGCGGTGCCGGACGCGTCGCCGTACTCGGCCCAATACTCGCCGGTCAATAGATAATTGATGTAATTATGCGGAAGCAGCACATGCCGCAGTTTCTTAAAAGCCGCCGGCTTGTGATTTTTCAGCCACAGGACTTTTGGGGCCGTGTAGCCCGGGCGCATGGGAAGCCCGGCTTTCGTGATGAGCTTTTTCTCGCCGCCCATAGCCTTGGTCAGTTCGTCGCACTCGGCCGCCGTAGAGGTATCGCACCAGAGTTTTACGTTGTAGACCGGCTTCCCCTTTTCGTCGAGCGGCACAAACCCGTGCTGCTGGCCCGAAACGCCGATGGCGGCGATGGTCTTTTTGACTTTCGCGCCGATCTTGCCAAAACAGGTTTTTACGGCCTCGGCGTACCACTCGGCCTTTTGCTCCCGCGCGCCGTCTTTCCCGGCGATCAGGTCTACCGGGGCCTGAGACTCGGCGACGACGGTTTTCTTTTGATAGTCGTAAACTATCAGCTTGCAACTCTGTGTTCCAAGGTCAATTCCGCACACTGTCCGCATTTACATCTCCTCCAGTTCTTTTCCTTTTGTTTCCTTAACTTTCGATATCACAAAGAATATGCTGATAAAAGCGAAGAAGCAGTACATTCCGTAAGCGCCGCCCAAGCCGATTTTTGCCAGCAGTATCGGGAATGTTGTTGTTATCGCGAAGTTGGAGAGCCACTGAGACAGCCCGCCGAGGGCCAACGCCGCGCCGCGTATGCGGTTATTGAACATCTCGCCGAGCATGATCCAGCATACCGGGCCCCATGAAAACGCGAAAAACGCCGCGTAAAGGTTTGCGGATATTACCGCGGTAAGGGCGGCCGCCCCTTCCAACACCGGATTTCCGTGGTCGTCGATCCCTGCCATGGCGAATATGGCCGCCATCAGGCCAAGCGTTACAAACATGCCGACTGACCCAGCCAAAAGCAGGGGCTTGCGGCCAATTTTGTCTACCAGCGCGATGGCTATGAGCGTGCTGCCGACGCTCACCGCGGAGGTCAGGACGCTTGTGAACATCGCTTTTTCCTGCGTGAACCCCACCGATTCCCAAAGGATGGTGCTGTAATAGAAAATTACGTTTATGCCGACAAACTGCTGCAACGCGGCTATGCCTATCCCCACCCAAACGATGGGCGCGAGGCGCGTTTTGCCCGTAACTTTTTCCAAAAGATCGCTAAATTTCGGCACGGTGTCGGATTTAAGGCTTTTTTTGATATCTTCTATCTTCTGCGCAACGATGCTTGGATTAAGAACCTTGCCCAAAACGCTAACCGCTTTGTCGTACTGCTTGCAGGCGACAAGGTGGCGCGGGCTTTCCGGGATAAATATAAGGAGAATACCATACAGGGCTGCGGGGATACACTCTATCCAGAACATCCATTGCCACACCTCGGCGCGCCCCAGCGCCACAACGCCCGTGATATTCCGCGCCGCATCCATGGTGACCACTTCGCCGCCCGCGGCCTGCGCTATGAAATAGTTGGAAAGCAGCGCTACGAATATACCTCCGACAATCGCCAACTGCTGCATACTCGCGAACCGCCCGCGCAGCGCCGCCGGCGAGATCTCCGCGATGTAGGCCGGAACGATGATGCTAACCGCGCCGATACCGATTCCGCCGAGCGCTCTCCATGTCACAAATTCGATAAAATTCGCCGCCGTCCCCGAGGTTGTGAAGAAGTAGGGGTATCCGCAGCCTATGGCGCTTGCGAAAAATATCAAGCTCGACGCCATCATCACATTGCGCCGCCCGAACCTGCTTGCGAGCGCCCCGGCGGAAAAAGCCCCCGCCGCCGCCCCCAAAACCGCGATCGACACCGCAAACCCTAATTGCGCGTCGCTTGCGCTGAACTTGAACCGCAAGGCGTCCATCGTCCCGTTTATCACGGCCGTATCAAACCCAAACAAAAACCCGCCCAACGCCGCCGTACACGAAATCAGTAACGCGTAAGCTAACGAATACTCCTTCTGTGCAGCCATAAACCCATCCCCCTACCGAAAAATGTTAGGAAAAATAAAACAGCCGGTCTTCTGAGCATGAAGCCGGCCATAGCTAAACATAGTTATAGCCCATACGCAAGTCAATAGTTTTTATTTTAAAATTTTTAACGTTTCCGAAACAGTATAAAATGAGCCTGTTACACATATAATATCCGATGATCCGCGTGCAGCGTCAATAGCAGCCTGTAACGCGTCACCCATGTTTTGCTTGACAGTACATTCACCGGTAAATTTTCCATTTGTCAACGTGGATAAATCAACCGGATCGGCCGCTCGTTCTGTTTGGGGTTTTGCAAAATAAAACGCCGACGCGTATCCAGCCAGTATTTCAAGTGTTGACGCTATATCCTTATCACGCATCATCCCGATTACAAACGATACGCGCCTGTTGGGGAATTGTAATTTCAGGGTGTCGACGAGAACCGCCGCGGCGTCGGGGTTATGGCCAACATCAATCACGATGGTTTGCCCGTTGATATTGATAATCTGAAAACGTCCAGGCAGTAACGCGGATTTCATGCCGGCGTAAACTATCGGGTAATCAAATTTTGCAATTTTTTTGATTGCATTCAGCGCAAGCAGCGCGTTTTGGATTTGATGACCGCCTGTTAATGATAAATCATACCGTTGATTATTCCAAATAAACGACACTCCCCCGCCGCCATCACCGTAAATAACCTTATCCGCCTCATCAGTATCAACAAATGTCAATTCCGAATCGCACCCTTTACATCTGTCAACAGCAAGCTGCTTTATTGATTGATACACAGGGTTAAGCATCACCAAAGGCACTCCCGCTTTGACAATTCCTAACTTCTCCCCCGCTATCGCCTCAATCGTATCGCCCAAATATTCCTTGTGATCAAGCGCTAATTTTGTTATTACCGTAACTTCGGGCATGATGATATTGGTAGCATCGAGCCTTCCCCCCATCCCCGTTTCAAAAACCGCGAATTGTACGCCGGCGCGTTTGAAAATTTCAAACGACATCAATGTCGCCGCCTCAAAAAACGTCAGCCCAATATCATTAATAACCTCTTCCTGCTCCTTATAAACCTCAAACCAAACACTCTCATCAACATCAACCCCATCAACCTTAAACCGCTCCTCAAAATCAGTAATATGCGGTGACGTATAAAGCCCCGTTCTATACCCGGCATGACGAAGAACAGATTCGATATACGCGCAAGTCGATCCCTTGCCGTTCGTCCCAGCTACGTGTATCGACAAATACGACTTTTGCGGATCCCCACAACGCGCCGCGGCTTCATACATACGACCCAAATCGTACTTTATACCCTTGTTAAGAAGTGAAAATAATCGCGCTTTGATTTCATTTGGAGATTGCATATTTTGACGTTGACGTTGATTTTAACATTAAACCCGCGTTTATGTTTTTGGAGTCCCCCATAAAAGTTCATCTTTTATGGGGGACCGCAGGGGGGTTATAATATCGGGGCGTTACGGGGCAGAGCCCCGTCCCCAAAATATTATTTTGACTTCGACCTTGACTTTGATTTTGACTTTGATTTTTAATCTTTCGTCAAAATTATCCTCGCATCCACCACCGTCGCCCCCGTCCCATCCGCCCCAACCATCAACGGATTAAGGTCGATTTCGGCGATCTCATCAAAATCCGTCACCAGCTGCGACATGCGCTGTAAATTTTCAACGATCGCCTTGACATCCGCCGGCTTCGTCCCGCGCGCGCCCATCAGCAGTTTGTATGCTTTGGTGCTTTGAATCATCTTCAACGCCTCGTCAGCGGTGAGCGGAGCCAGCCCGAAGCAAACGTCTTTCATGACTTCGACGAAGATTCCGCCGAGGCCGAACATAATCATCGGGCCAAACTGCGGGTCCTTGTTCATTCCCAAAATAACCTGCTGACAATCCATCACCATCTTTTCCAGGAGTGCGCCCTTGATATCTGCGTTCGGCACATTCTTCTTCACCGTTACCATCATGTCGTCAAACGCTTTCTCAACGGCAGCGCGGTCGGGCAGGTTGATTTTTACGCCGCCAGAATCCGATTTGTGGAGGATGTCCGGGCTTGACACTTTCATCGCAATCGGGTATCCGAGCTGGTCGGCGAAGTCGCCCGCTTCTTTCGCGGTCGTCGCTAATTTGCCCACGGGCACGTTGAAGTTGTACGCGCGCATCACTTCCTTCGCGTCTACCTCGCCGATCTCATTCATACCGTCTTTGCGGTATTTTGCGAACATGTCTACTACGGGCTGTTTGTTGACGGTGAACGATTCAACCTTACGCTCGGGGCGTTTTCTGTATTCTGCGTACTTGACCATTTCGAGCATCGCTTTCGCGGCGCGTTCGGGCACGCCGTACTGTGGGATGTTGTTGTCGCGCAGGATTTGGACCCCTTTGGTGATACTGCCGGCGCCCATGAAGCAGGCGAAAATCGGCTTTTTGTGCTTTTTGGAGAGTTCTACAATTTTTAGGGCGACATTGTCCTCATCGGTCATTTTTTGCGGGGTGAGGACAACCATCATGCTGTCGACCGAGGGGCTTGCGATTACGATATCCATCGCCTTGCCGTACATATCGCTCATCGCGTCGCCAAGGACGTCGACGGGGTTGCTGGCGGAGCCGGCGGCGGGCAGCGTTTCGACCAATTTTTTTGTCGTTGCGTCGTCGAGCGCGGCGACTTTAAGCCCGAGCATTTCCAGCGCGTCCGACATCATGATGCCGGGGCCGCCGGCGTTTGTCACCACGGCGACTCTGTCGCCGGCCGGAAGCGGCATGTACGAAAACGCCATTGATATGTCGAACAACTGCTCAATTGATTCCGCGCGAATCACGCCGACCCTGTCGAACGCCGCGGCGTAGGCGGAATCCGCGCCCGCGAGGCTTCCGGTATGCGACGCCGCGGCCTTCGCGCCGGCGCCGGTCCTGCCGGCTTTGAGGATGACAATGGGCTTTTCCTTGCTGACTTTCTCGGCGACATCAATAAATTTCTGCCCGCGTGTAATATTTTCAAGGTACGCGGCGATGACTTTTGTGTTTTTGTCGTCTTTGAGACCCTCCAAAAAGTCTACCTCGTCGAGCGACGCCTTGTTGCCGACCGACGCCAGCACCGACCATCCGATCTTCTCTTCCGCCGCGATGTCCTGCACCGACGTGAGCAGCGCGCCCGACTGCGAGATAAGCGCGATCCCGCCCGGCACACCCGCCGTGCCGCCGAAAGAAGCGTTCAGCTTGTGCCAGGGGTTGAGCAGCCCGAGGCAGTTCGGCCCGACCATTGTGATCCCGTACTCCCGTACGATGCTGACGATCTCCTGTTGCAGCGCTTTCCCCTCCTCGCCCGTCTCGCCGAACCCGGCGGTGATGACAATCGCCGCTTTCGTCCCCTTTTGCCCCATCTCTTTCAGGATGGGGATAACGAGGTCGCGCTTAATCACGACCACGGCCAGATCGACAGGCCCCGGCACTTCCGTGAGGGTTTTGTAGCACTTTTTTCCGAGTATCTCGCTGGCTTTGGGGTTAATCGGGTAAATAGCGCCGGTAAATCCGTCGTTTATGACGTTGTTAAGAATCTCGTACCCCACCTTCCCGGGTTCCGAAGACGCGCCCACTACTGCTACCGATTCCGGCCTAAGTAACTTTTCGAAACTCATTCCACACGCTCCTTTAATGGGTATTTATTTGTTAATATGGTTGTTATCCGTTTTGTTGCCAATCTACACCGCAATGCTTAATTGGTGCTTCAATAAATACAAACCGACGCCACAAGCACAATATATATTGGCGCGGAGATGAAAGTCAAACAAAAATCTCCTTTCGGCGTAAACGCCAGTTAGTGCTGGTTTGCCACCCGTGCACTTTTGGGGTTCAGTCATCCGAAAACTACAAAATACATTTCATGGACTCAATGCATCACCCTCAACTGATTTCACCATAATCATTTTGACCCCGCCCGCCCTTCCCGTTCCATTCTCAACCGCGCAGCATATAATATACCCGTCATGAATCAACCAATCCAAAACCCACAATCTACCGCCTATTTGATGTTCTGACAAATTTTCTACAGGAAGCACGCAAAAACTGTTCGGCGGTAGCGAGAATCCAAGCCCCGATGCCTTCATTACGCTTTCCTTGGCCGCCCAGAGCCGATAAAAAGCCTTGTTGTCCCCCTCTTGCTTCATCCATTCACATTCCAGCGGTGTAAAACAGCGTGCAGCTACCTTGTCGGAAAACGCGTCCATTTTTTCGATATCAACGCCCACTTCGCTTTCAGCGGTCGCGAGAATGACGTAGTCGCCTGAATGGGAAATATTGAAATATGTGTCGCTGTTTTTCAAATACGGTTTGCCGTTTTCACCGTATATCAACTGAGAATCATCCGTCACCCCGCATATTTTCCGCAGCAACAATCCGGCCAGCAGGCATCGCGCCTTATCTTCGTGGCGCTGGTATCTGCCGATACGTTCCCGCCTTGCGGTCGTCACAAGGTCTATACCGTTTTGGGGTATGAACTGGTGTATGTTGGCAATGTATATTCGTGTCATCCAATTATTTTCTTTTGCGACACTTCGTCACAAGCGTAACATTTAATCGGCGTTTCGGTATGTTATAGCCGCCCTTTTTCGTTTTTATCAACGATTTTCATATAATCGCGCAATTTCTTCAACAGTTCATTCGGGTCGACCGGTTTCCCGATATGGTCATTCATGCCGGATTGCAAACATTCCTGCACGTCCTCACGGAAAACATTGGCGGTCATGGCTATGATCGGTATCGTTTTGGCGTTTGGAACATCCAGCGCGCGGATAGCGCGGGTCGCCCCGTTACCGTCCATTTCAGGCATCTGCACATCCATAAAAATCAGATCATATTGCTCTGGCGACCGAGAGAACATACGGACAGCCTCCGCCCCGTTTTCCGCGCAATCTACAATCACCTGAACCGGTTCCAACAGCGACGTCACGATCTCTCTGTTGATCTCCAAGTCCTCAGCCAAAAGGATGCGGCGCCCCTTGAGCCCGGCCGCGTCCGGCAGCCCGCTGTCTGCCTGCGATTGGCCTGCATCGGTAATCTCCGCCATACCGCGCGCCATCTTAACCGTAAAGATAAACGTCGAGCCTTTGCCCGGCTCGGATTCGACCCACAGCCTTCCGCCCATGATCTCTACAATGCTTTTTGAAATCGAAAGCCCCAAACCCGTGCCGCCATATTTTCGAGTTGTGCTCGATTCAGCCTGATGGAAAGGGTCGAAAAGATGTTTCTGCTGCTCGTCGCTTATGCCAATCCCCGTATCCTTTATTGTAAACTGTATCGTACAGAAGCCGTCCGCGTCTTCCAAAAGCCGCGCGTCGAAATCAATTGAACCCAGCTCCGGTGTGAATTTTACCGCGTTAGCCAGCAGATTGGTAATAACCTGCGCCAACCGATGATCGTCCCCAAGCAGGCATTTGGGTATATCGCCGCCGATATTGACATTGAGCCGCTGGCACTTCTCCTCCACACGAAAACCTATAAAGCCCATTATCCGCTCAATCATTTTTTCAAAAATAAAATTTTCGTCAGAAAGTTCCAACTTGTTTGCTTCGATTTTGGACATGTCCAAAATATCGTTTATGATTCCGAGCAGATGCGTCGACGCGTCCTTAATTTTGTCGAAAGCATAATTCTTGCGTTCCGTATCGGCGGCGTTTTTTCCAATTCTTGTCATGCCGGTGATGGCGTTCAGCGGCGTGCGTATTTCGTGGCTCATCTGCGAGAGGAAATTACTTTTTGCCCTGTTGGCCTCATGCGCTTCTTCTACCGCAATTTCCAGTCGCGCGGCGGTTTCGTAGATTTCTGCCGTCATCCGTTTTTGCTCGCGCAGGTCGCGCCCGTAACTCACGACAATGTAGTCGTCTTTATACATAACGCGTATGAGCGTGACGCCCATAGGGATAATCGTGCCGTCCAATTTTTTACTTAGATATTCAAAAGAACATGAGCCTTCGCTAAAAGCCTTATTGAGCACATCAATTGCCAGGTTGACGGTAGTCCGCCCGTCGGGCTGAATTTCTGGCGTGAGGTCCAAAAACTTTTCCATGTATTCTTTTTTATCTTTCATATCATAGAGTTTAAGGGCAGCCTCGTTGCAGTCGAACACCCTGTACTCTTTACTCCACAGATTGCATATAAGCGGCATGGAGTCGAGCATAATCCTGAAGCGTTCGTTCGCCTCATTTTCCGCCACCATTGCCGCTTCAAGCTCCATTTGCATCTTTTTCGCCTGTTGATTGTCGGTGATGTCCGTTAAAATTATGATGGAACCCGCGTATTGAGCGCGCTCATAAATATTGTTTTTCGACAAAATATAATAGTAGCGGCGGTTATTCTGCACCAGGGTGATTTCGGCGTTGTGTATCTCATCCGTTTGGGGATTGAACTGTTCGAACACGTCCGTGGGATTTGATTCAATGGCAATAGATTTAAAAAAACGCTTGACATTATCCGCCGTGG
>JAITFQ010000065.1 GCA_031281225.1 Chitinispirillales bacterium | reverse complement strand
GCCGACACCTCCTCCGCCAACACCAACGCCGCCCCCGCCGCCGCCAACGCCGGTGCCAACCCCTACACCGCCTCCGACGCCTCCGCCGCCCGCGCCGGCAAGGGAGGAGCAGGTAAGGAAAGTGGCCGAAGAGAACGTGGACGCGCTCGCGTCGCTGCTCGACGCGCTACCCGTGCCTGTGCAAATCAGTGCGCCGCAGGGTATTTCGCACCCGTATTTGAGCGCCGTGCGGCAGAGGATAGAAAATAACTGGAGGGCATCCACCGAAAACAGAAATATTTTCGTGGTGGTCAGTTTTACAATAAATTCCGACGGGTCGGTTTCAAATGTCAATGTCAGCAGATCAAGCGGGCACGCGACGACCGATCGGGAAGCGAGAGACGCTGTCTTGCGCTCATCCCCCTTCGCAAGGCTGCCGTCGTCACTGGGGGACAAAATTGACATAGATTGCACGCTGCGGCCTACGAGAAGGTAGGGGCCGGAGTTTTATTTTAAAAAATTATGGAGGCGAATTAATAGTTATGAAAAGAGTTTTGGTGCTGTTTACGCTCATCTTCGCCACGGCCGGTGTGCTGGCCGAGGGCAGGTTTGAGCTTGAAGTCTACGCCAGCCAGTTCGACAGCATCCCGATTGGGGTCGTCAACTTCACGCCGACGGAAGGGAGCGCGGTTTTACGGGAGAACCTGCCGTGGGAGATTATCGCGAACAACCTCGACTTCACCGGGCGGTTCAACGTCGTAAAATCCGAGAGATTCGACAGCGCCCTCTTCGCCGAAGCGGGGATTGCCATCTACATCGACGGCCAGTACACGGTCGAGGGGAGCGGTGTGCTGATTGAGAGCAACCTCAGGGAGGTCGCGACGCAGTCGGCCATACTGACAAGAAGGTACAGGGGCGAGGCCAGATTCCTGCGCAACATGGTTCACCGCTACTGCAACGAACTCGTAGAAATACTGTTTGCCGAAAGGGGTTTCTTTGAGTCCCGCATCCTCTATGTCAGAAATGAAGGGCAGAGGAAAAATATCGCTATAATGGATTTCGACGGGCATAACCGTTCCATGCTTACCAACAACAATACGATAAATATTTTCCCCGTATTTATTGATAAATCGAACGTGCTCTGGACTTCGTATCAGCGCGGGAAGCCCGATATTTACAAGGGGTCGATAACGGAAGGGACGTCGCGGATTTTCCTCGAAGGCCCCGCGATGCTCGTTTCGCCCGATGTCTCCCCGATAGATGGCACGGTGGCGTACGCCTCTTCCCAGCACGGGACGCTCAACATATTCACCAGCGCGCCCGACGGCACGAGACAGCGGCGGCTGACGTTCAGCCGCGGCATAGATACCGCGCCGAACTGGTCGCCCAACGGCTACCAGATAGCGTTCACCTCCGACAGAGCCGGCGGCCCGCAAATTTACGTAATGGACGCGGCCGGCGCGAATCAGCGCAGGGTGACGTTTGAGGGTAGGTACAACGACACGCCGGCGTGGTCGCCAAGAGGCGACAAAATCGCCTACGCTTCGCGCCACGAAGGGCAGTTCACTATATGGACGGTATCCCCCGACGGCACCAACGCGGAAATGGTGGCGAACCCGCCGGGCATGAACGAATACCCAACATGGTCGCCCGACGGCTCGCTCATAGCATTCATCAACACCACCGGCGGCAGAAGCGATCTGTATGTAGTTCGCCCCGACGGTACGCGCCTGCGCCGCGTAACGACCTCCGGGGACATCAGAATGCCCCGATGGTCACGTTTTTGATTTGTGGGGGGGCGGCAAACTGTGTTCGCCCCCATTTCACGCAACAAACCTGTACCTGTGAACTGGATTGACATGAAACGGGTTTTGGGTGCCTTTATGGAATAAAGGTAAGTATTAAATTATACAAGGTAAATTAATGGGGAAATTTATGCCTAAATATTATAAAAAAGAAACGACAAGGAAATGACGACTAACATCATCTTCTTTTTCTCGTCAGTTGCGTTTTTTTATGTCGTCGCCTATTTGGCTTTCGGTATGTGGTTTCGTGGAAACCGTAGCACCTACATGAAAATATTTCTTGCTATGGGGTTGACGATTTCAACCTGGGCGCTTTTTAACGGTTTATTAGTTCTTCTAAGCGAAGAGCTCAGTCAGCGGATGTATCCGTTATTTTTACCGCTGACCTGCATCGTTCCGGCATTGATGATGCTCTATTCGCTGCATTTTACAGGTTCCAAATTCGCAAATTCCCGTACGCTTACGACGGTCATGAGTATTATGGTGACGGTAAATGTACTGATGATTCTTACAAATCCGTGGCATCACGAACTTTATAGCGGTTTTGATGGGCCGCTTCCGATAGCCGGCAGATGGTTTCCGGTTCACGCTTTAATTGCGTATAGTTTCCTGCTTACCGCATATTTCGTTTTTTTTCACTTTATTATTAAAAATATCAGGAAAACGCCCTCACTTCTTTTTGTTGGTTTTGCGATGATTTTACCCGTCATAGTCAATGCCCTCTTTACTTTTGACATTTTACATTTAGGGTTTGATATAACGCCGTTTGCTTTTTTGATTATGTTTTTTGTTTTTTCCATTTATTCCATAAATCTCAGGCTGTTTGACAACCGGCGTGCCGCGTTTTTTAACCTGTTCAGCAGGCTTTCCGACGCATTTTTAGTTATGGACAGCGCAGGGCGTGTGACCGACGCGAATCCGTCGTTTAAGAAAATTTTTTCGGCGTTAGAATTGAAATTTCACAAAACCACG
>JAITFQ010000115.1 GCA_031281225.1 Chitinispirillales bacterium | reverse complement strand
CTGCGGCCCGTGGACGGCGGGAGGCGTTGCCGGGCTCGGGTTTTTGGGGGGTTGTGTTTTTTGTGGGGCTTTTTGGGGGGAAGTTGTTGGGGGGGGGGGGGGGCATCTTTTGTGCTCGTTGTTATTGGCAGCATATTTAGTTTCGCCGGTATCATTGCCATCATAAGCCTGCCATTACGCGTACAAGGTTTTATAAAAACTTCCGCTCCATTTTTCCAACATCTCACCGCTACTTACTTTCGTCGCTCGTCGGTCGACGAACCAACCCAAATATAACATACATTACGGCATCCCCGTCACGCAACAAAAATTTAATATTTGTCAAAATACTTTTGCGCGACACTCCCTACGATTCCTCCGGGTACAGTTTCCGTGTCTGAAGGATATTCGGCAGTACCTCGAAAAATATGTCGACCAGCTCCGGATCGAACTTGGTTCCCGACATTGCTTTAATCTCCGTAAGCGTTTCCTCGTCGCCCCATGCTTCCTTGTAGACGCGCTTTGAACATAGGGCGTCGTAGACGTCTGCGATGGCGACTATCCTGCCGAACAAGGGGATTTCTTCCCCTTTCCGGCCCAATGGCATGCCGTTTTCGTCCGCTTTTATTACCTCCTTGGTGACCGGATCGACCCAACCCGGGTAGCCCGTTCCGTTCCAGTTTTCGTGGTGGGTGAGGGCTATCTCCTGAGCGACTACATCGGTGAGCGATTGCGGGTCATCGAACAGGGAGGCCCCGTAGAGCGTATGCTGCTGCATTACCACAAACTCCTCCGGTGTGAGGCGGTCCGGTTTTTTGAGTATGGTGTCGGAAATCGCTACCTTGCCAACATCGTGCAGTATAGCGCCGGTTCTTAATATGCATCTAAAACTCTCTCTCTCGTTGGCGGGGATGCCGCGTTTTTGCGCCCAGCGGTCGTAAATTTCAACTGCATAGCCCCCCACACGGTTTACATGGGCCCCGGTCTCTTTAGGATCGCGCAGCTCCGACATCTTCATCATCCGGAGAACCAGCGCCCTGTTGCCAGAAGCGCGTTCTAGAGCCGTAGTGGCCGTAGTGGCGAGATGGGTGATGAGAAACTCGTCCTCGGCAGAAAACGGTACGATGTTCCGTTCACTATTCATGGCGTTTATCACCTGAATTACGCCCAGCAGGTGCCCGTTGGCGGCGATGAGCGGAAACGTCAGCGACGAAATCGTTTTGTAACCCGTCTGCCTATCTACAGAAGAATTGAAAGAGTAGGGTGCCCCGCCTGAGATATTGTACATGTCGGCGATGTTGACAATGCTACGATTAAGCGCACAATACCCGGCGATCGATTTTTCATCAATGGCGACAGTTATACGGTCGGCAAGGAGCGAGTAGTTCATCTTTTGCCCCGGCGGGACAGTCTTGTTCAAGGTGTCATTTTGGGCGTACCTTATAAGGAGTTCGCTCCCCGCAACGCCGCCTTTATACGATTTTTGTCTGACGTATATGGAACCGGCATCGGCATGAACCACCCGCCGCGCCTCAAACAGAATACGCTCCAAAAGATGGTCCAAATCCTGTACCTTGTTTAGCTCAGAGTTAAGGCTAATGATGGATCTGTAGTCAGTTACTTTTTCCGACACGCAATTTTCTCCTCGACAGATAGTTTAGAATCCAACGTTACTGTTGTTTGTGTTATGTTTAGCAACGAAAACCCGGTTGAAGGAAACCAAAAACCATCAAATAGGCTCTTAATGAGCGTTCAAATGCCCAATCTTTACAAATATAATACAAGTTCAAAGCTAAATCAAAGCTAAAATATAAATTTCCTGCAACGGGGTTGTTGTGACGGCAAAAGCCGATAATGATAGATTTTCTAAATACGTGAAATACATCGTATACTCACAATTTAAAATTTATCTTTCTTTTTCTCTGCGCGAGAATTATTTTCCGTTACCTATGAACCCTTTGAACCCATTAATTGTACAAAGCAATAACACGATCCTCCTCGAGGTCAATAGCCCGCTGTTTGCGGAGGCGCGTAATGCTGTGAGCCAGTTTGCGCACCTCGACAAGAGTCCGGAGCATATCCATACCTATTCCATCACCCAGCTTTCGCTCTGGAACGCGGCTTCATTGGGGATGGCCGCCGATGATGTGGAGGAGCGGCTCGCGAAATATTCCAAGTATCCGCTTCCGCGTAACGTTGTAGACGACATACGGGAGCTGATGGGGCGCTTTGGGAAGCTCGTTCTCGAAAGCGCGGGCGACGGGGGCCTTGTTTTGCGGTCGGAGGACTCAGACACGCTGCGGCAGCTTTGCAGGCATCCGCAGGTCGCGCCGCTTGTGGGGCAGTTCGCCGACAAAAACAGCGTTTCGGTGCCGCCGCATTACCGGGGGCTTATAAAGCAGGTTTTGATTGACCTCGGTTATCCGGCCCATGACCTGGCGGGTTATGTAGACGGCGACCCTTACGAGGTTGGGCTTCGCGGCCGGATGCTCGGCGGCAGCGAGTTAACCATCCGCGACTACCAGCGCCAGGCCGCCGAGAGTTTTATCGGCAACGCCGCCTCGCCCGGCGGGAGCGGGGTGGTAGTGCTGCCATGCGGCGCGGGGAAAACCGTCGTTGGCATATACGCTATGAGCCTGCTCAAACGCCGCACGCTGATTTTAGTAACGAACGTCACCGCCGCGCATCAGTGGAAAAGGGAAATTTTAGATAAGACGGATTTGCGGAGCGAGGACATAGGGGAGTACAGCGGCGATGTTAAGGAGATAAAGCCGATAACGCTTGCGACCTATCAAATCCTTACCTACCGTAAATCAAAAAAAGACGATTTTCTGCACTACGGCATTTTTAATACCGAAAACTGGGGCCTTATAATATATGATGAGGTGCACCTGCTGCCCGCGCCCGTTTTCAAATTTACCGCAAACATCCAGGCGCGCAGGCGTTTGGGCCTCACCGCGACGCTAATACGCGAGGACGGCCTGGAAAATGACGTGTTCACGCTGATCGGCCCCAAAAAGTTTGACGTCCCCTGGAAAGATCTGGAACGCCAGGGCTGGATAGCCACCGCGAAGTGCGTGGAGATACGTATCGACCTGCCGCAGGCGGAAAAATTGGAGTATCTCTCCCTCACTCCAAGGCAGCAGATACGCTCAGCCTACGAAAACCCCGACAAACTCCGCGTCGCCAAAGAGTTACTCGAAACCCACCGCGGCGATAACATACTGATCATCGGCCAGTACATCACCCAGTTGGAAACTTTTGCCAAAGAGTTAGACGTACCGATAATCATGGGGACGACGAATAATAAGCGCCGTGACGAACTTTATAAAAAGTTCAGGGATGGCGAGATAAAGGTATTAATACTATCAAAAGTAGGCAATTTCGCGATAGACTTGCCGGACGCCAATGTCGCGATACAGATATCCGGCTCCTACGGCTCCCGTCAGGAGGAAGCCCAACGCTTAGGCCGGATCCTGCGCCCTAAAAAACACGGTGAACAGGCTGTATTTTATTCTATAGTAACACGCGAATCAAAAGAGCTGGACTTTGCGATGAACCGTCAGTTATTCCTGACCGAGCAAGGTTATTCGTATGACATACGCTATAGCGACGATTAATCAACCGTTACCTCCGTAGCCTTAAACCGGTAATAATGCCCCAAAACCCTCTCATAATACCGCGTCGGCAGTTGCTCATTCCTCGATAACCCCCGCCTTACCGTCCCCGGCCCTAAATTATAGGCCAAAATCCCCAACTTAAAACTCCGAAACCGCGATATCAGCATGGTCAGATACGCCGTTCCCAGTATCATATTAATCTCCGGGTCCATTAAATCCACCGGCCTGAGCCCCTCCATCCCGATTGTCTTCGCCACTTCGAGTGCGGTAGGGTATTTGATTTGCATAAGCCCAAGCGCGCCGCTTAGAGTCCCGCTCCGGTACCTCCCAAGCGCCGCCGGGTTAAACCTGCTTTCCACCGCTATCACGGCGAGGAGCAGCTCCGGGCTGTAACCGAATTGCTTGCTGTTTGTATAAATTCGTTCGGCCAGCCTGATTTTTGTTTCGGGTTTTATTCTGTTTCCGGCGACCGAGTCGAGGATCACTATCAGTCGGTGTTTTTCCCGCATGACGCCGAGCGCGTGGGTGGTGTTGACCTGTTCCGCTTTCAGCGCGGCTATTTCGAGGTTTTGATTGTGCGTAGTGATTTCGTTGCGTATTATGACGATGGTGACGGCGACTAGCGCGGCGAGCAGGGCGCAGAGGAATATCATGCTTGTCAGCTCGGATATCCACAGCTTGTTGCCGTCGAGCCGTATGCCTATCCCTTGGGGCGGGCTGTTTTGTACCTCGTCATTTTTTGGGTTCACGCGAAATTAATCCCAACTGTTCCAGAGGTTGCAGCCGTTCCCGCAGCGCTTCCATCTCGATATCGGCCGTTATTTTCCACAAGCCCAGTTCTTGCAGCTCGTCCTGCTGCTGGCGTATCCTCTCGCCCTGCATGTTTATTATGAGGAGCAGAGTAAAAAACCATCCGCCGAGCACGGTAAACATAAAAATAGCCACGGAGCGCGATACGCGGAATCCGGTTTTTTTCGTCAGCGCCCGGCTCCTCTTTTTCAGCAGGTCTAAAAGCGTGCCTTTTGAAAGAGAGTCGGCGTCGGGGAAGATTGAAAACAGGTTAAAGTAGGGGAGGAACGCGCGGCACAGGATGTCGTTTTTAAATATGAATTTGATGTCGCCCTCTTTGCCCCTGAGCGTGTTAAGCAGGCCGAGGAACATCGGGACGACGGCGTCGTCGACCCCTGTGACCTTCTCCATATCGACGATAAACGAGCGGCACCCGTCGTTCATCAGGCCGATGATTTTTTCGCGGATGTTGGGCGCCTGTTCGTTATGGAAATGCCCGGCGAGGGTCCACCATATCGTTTTGCCCCTGCTTTCGACCACTATGTCGAGCGCCTCAGAGCGAATCATGTGCTTCCCCCCTTGCCTTGATTTTTTTGAAAGTTATCCTGCCTGTGAACGTGACCGCGGAATTTTTTTCTATCTCTATTGGGCAGCTCATAAAGAGGGTTATCCCGTTTGAGCGCGGATTATCAGCGCCGGCCGCGGGCGCTTCGGGCGAAAACAGCCAGATATTTATTTTCTTTTGCGTTACGAACTCCATCTGAACGCCGGCGCCGCCGTCCTCAATCTCCCACTCGGCGGTGTCGTTTATGATAATGGGTTCCTTGCCGGTGATGGAAAATTTATTTTTGCCGCTGACGATACGCGTGTTGCCATGGGCGCAGCCGGGGAGGGCGAGGGGAAGCTCAATGCCAAGTATCAGGGAATAGTCGGTGAGGGATGTGTTGCCGAGCCTGTAGCTGTACACGAGCGCCGCGCCGTCCTTTTCGAGGCCGAATACCTTGTCCATCGTTAGCGGATGGTCGTGGCCGCCGTCCGCGAATCCGCCGTTGCAGTTCAAAAGCGCCTTTACGCCGGTGGGCGAGTTTTTAAAAATGTACTCGAAAGGGGAGTCGGTGAAATTTGAACAGTCGGCCGCGGCCCCTTTTCTGTAATCATCAAGCGTAAACGGTTTTGTAAAAATCTTATCACGAAACCCCAAGCGGCTCTCCCGTGGGACGATGACGTTTGGCGTCGGCCAGACCATTGGGTTGTAGGCCGCGCACGCGTTGTACGACCGCTCGCGGTAATCAAGCGCGTAGACCTGCGCGCCGTTTTTGTGGTCGATGTAGATTTTTAGGGCGCGGTTGGACAAAATTACGCTCTTGTAGCCGTTGCGCAAAAAATCGGACAACTGAATCACGCCGCCCTCCGCGTCCCTGAGTTCGTAAAGCTCGCGCTCGATGTCGATGAGCTTGCCGTAAGTCCAGAGGCGGTCAGAGATGGAGCTGAACCCCGCGTGTTCCGCCGGCAAAAACCTGTTTATATCCTGAGCGAAGAAGAGCTGACGTTTGAGTTTGGCGGAAAGTTTTGATTCCTTGAGCTCGCGGACGCTGTCGCAGGCGTCCATCAGTTTGCGCTGCATGACGCTGATCTGGTCGTAGCAGTGCAGATGGTTCAGAAAATAGGGCATAGCCGGTTCGTTGTCGGACGATACGAAGCTCGACGGGAAGTAGTGCAGCCCTGTCGGCGGGGTGTTGCCCAAAACGTCCTTGAAGCGCAGCGGTTGAAATTCGAGAATCCGCTTGTCGATTTCGGCAGAAATTTGTTCGAGCCATTTTTTATGGTGCTGATTTTCGCCGTCTGTTTCGAGCGGGTAGAGATATTTAAGTGTGAGCACGCGGGACGCGCTATCGGGGCCG
>JAITFQ010000007.1 GCA_031281225.1 Chitinispirillales bacterium | reverse complement strand
CCCCGTTTCAGCCGTATGTTGCGCATAAAGCTCGGCAACTTCCGGTTTTGTAAAACATCTTAAACGAAAACTCTTTGTTGCGATATTAAACGGACTCGCGGTCAACAGCGTTTCTGAGTCGGGCCGGATTTTTACCCTGTAATCCCTGAGATTCCGCAACCCGACAAGCGCGGTGGAGTGGAGGAACGGTACCGTACCTCTGGAAATATAACCGTCTCTGAGTTGCCTCAAAAAAGTAATCAGGGTTTCACCGCCGAGACAGTCCGCTTCATCAAAAAATATAACTAACGGCTTGTCGAGCGAGCGGCAGTAGTTCACAATTGAGGTGTTCAGCAAATAGCCAACATTGCTTTCATCTGCGTCTTTGGCAAATCCTGCCGGTAAACCTTGCCGTTCGAGGCAGTTTTTTATTACATTAACCATTTCCGGCATCCCGTCTTTCGGGTCGGTAAATATCCCTACCGTTTCCAGCGAGCAATACAGGGCGTAATAGTCGCCTTTCGCGTTTATGGCGTTGACTAACCCCCAAAGCAGCGTGGTCTTCCCCGTTTGCCGCGCCGCGTGGATGACAAAATACTGTTTGCCGTCGATAAGGTCCATCAACTCGGTGTGGATACCCCGAAACGGGTCGAGCATATAGTGATCGCTCGCCAAACACGGCCCGGCGACGTTAAAAAAACGTTTGGATTTGGGCATGAGTCTGCTCTATCCTCCACTTTTAGAGATTTTTAACACAATAATACTATAATATACTACCCGCCAAAGACAAAAATCAAAATAAAAATATTTGCACCGCGAGGGGGCGCGCGCGCGGCGTAACAAAATAAAACCCCCGGCTTTCGGCAATTATGGCCGGGCTTGCTTGATAATGTCCTGAAAGACAAGGCCGGAAAGCGTGAAACCGAATACGGCGGTTACGTTGACTAACGAGCCGTTTATTGTTTTGTTTGTGGGGGCGTCGTTGGTATTTGCGTTTATATCTTCATCAACAATATCCTCAACAGAAACATCATTGCCGCTATCAACGCAAAACTCCGGCTCGTCGCTCCAAACACACAAAAAATCCCCCTTGAACCCCCACCTTCTCAACCGCTTCCTGACAAATTTCCCAAGCCTGCACCTGTCCGATTTCCAAATCGAACTGACCCGCACCCGCGTGGGGTCAACCTTGCAAGCCGCGCCGAGCGACGAAAATACGGCCGCTCCCGACGCCGACGCGTTCATGATAAGGTCGACCTTGCTCGACAGGCTGTCAATAGCGTCTATTACATAGTCATACCCGCCCAAATCAAACTCTCTTTTAGTTTCCAGATTATATATCCTGTGCCGCCCCTCAATCTCCGCCTTCGGGTTTATCTCCCGCAGTCTGCGCACAATCTCCTCCACCTTGGATTTTCCGACGGAGAGAGACGTAGCTTGCAACTGCCGGTTGATATTCGTCACGCACACGTCGTCGAAATCCACAATTGTCACTGTCCCTACCCCCGACCGTACAAGTCCCTCGGCGCACCAGCTCCCCACCCCCCCTACCCCAAAAACAATAACCCGCGCCCCCGCAAGCGCTTTCAGGCGCTCGGGGCCGACGAGCAGTTCGAGTCTGCTAAACGGGTGTTTGCCGGGCAATTTATCCGCCTTGATGTAAAAATCGTAGGATTTACCGACTAGAATATACTTGATTGGCCGGCTTGAAACCAAAAAAATAAAATTTCCCTCTTGCATTTCAATTTCCCATCAACTATATTGATGGGTAGCCAAAAGTAAACCTACTGGGGTGTCGTCCAATGGCAGGACTCTGGATTCTGGTTCCAGTTATCGAGGTTCGAATCCTTGCACCCCAGCCATTTTCTTTTTGACAACTCATGCGCAAATCAATAAAACATACCATTGCCGAAAATAGTTTCCCGCAGATTGTTTCTTTGTCCGCCTTGCTGATCGTTTTTTGCGTATACCCACTACAGGCAAAAGAACGTGAGCGTAGCGGTAACGCTCAAGGTTTGTCACGCGTCAGTATCAATGACGCGCGGGGCAACGATCTTTCACCGGTCGAAATTGAGGCCAGGTTCCGGTCGTTTTTTGAGGAGAGGGTTAATAACCGGCGCGGCGGTACGCGGACGCAGCAACACGGCGCACACGCGACAGGCCGGCCCGTCCGCCCTACACAACAAGACCTATTTGCGCTTGTGCGGATGTGGGACGACCTGACGCCGGAGTTCCGTGAGCTTTACAGGAGGGCCACGGACATCCTCCCTGAAGATTACGATACGTTCCATATATCGCCGTCGGGTAAGTTTAAGATTTATTACTCCACGTCCGGCATGAACGCAGTAAACCTCACCGATACGATGGGCTACGGAGCCAACGACGACCCGTCGTCGTGGCATGTGCGGAGCCCGTGGTCAAACGGCGTCCCCGACTACATTGACGAAACGGCATTCGCGCTCGACAGCGCGTGGGCCATGCTCGTAGACCGCTTCGGCTTTATTGAGCCAATAAACGCGCCCGACGCGGACGGGGCGACCGCGCATTACAGCGTCCTAATCAGTTATTTATATGACTATTACGGCGTAACGTGGCCCTACGCAAGGCAAACAACTGGCGCGCCAGGTTTTTCAAGCTACATAGAGATAAACAGCGACTGGTCGGACTGGGATGATCTTGGCTACCATCTCCGGCCATACGACGCGGTGCGGGTGACCTGCGCCCACGAACTCTTTCACGCGGTACAGTACGCAATGGTTCATACAATTCGGGGGGATGGCCAGTTGGATAATTTGTCCTTCGGTTGGCTCGAAGGTTCGGCCGTGCTCATGGAAGATGTAGCGTTTCCGGAAGTAAAAGACTACATTCAGTACATAGGCAGATTTTTCACGAACCCGCGAATGTCATTTTTTGACAACAGCAACAACATGTACGCGAACTCAATCCTCCTCAAATACCTATACGAAAAAACAAACCCCGAAGACAGCATCGGATTTGTGAAAGCCATCCAGTACAACAGTTATAACGAGAGAACGCTGGCTTTTCACAGAAACATTGAGCGGGTTTCCCAAAACCACGCCGGCAAAAGCTGGGCAGAAACGCTCAACGGCTTCCACGCCGAGAGCTACTTCACCGGAAGCCGCGCGCGACGCCCGTGGGCTTTCGTGAACGACGCCGAATTGATGCGCGCATGGGCTGTCCCAACAACGCCAGCAGCAGGGTCGGAGACAGTAACCGTAAACCGCAACTCAGCCATATTTCTACTGTACGAACCGCGACCCGACCACCCCGACACGCTCCTTATAAGTATAAACGGTCAAGTAGACAACGACATGACCGGCAAAACATGGAGCGCGAGCGCACTTGTTATGGAAGGCGGCGGAAGCGACAGCGTCGGAATTGTGCCAATAACGATGAATCAAAACGGAAGCGGTCTTTTCACGCTCACGGACTGGAAAGAAAAAAAGCGCTGTATCCTCGTAGTCACAAACGCGAGCGCGAATCAAAACAGAGTCACCGTGAAAATCAACGATTTTATCGAACCGCCGGACACGACGCCAAACACGCCCCTAAACATCTATCCCAACGTCGTAAGAGTCAGTTCTCGAAATCCGGTACTCATATCCGGCAACCACATATCCGAAATCAGGATAATGACCGCGGACGGCAAGTTTTTGGGCTATTATAATGGGGATAACACCAGGGATAACGCGTTTCGAAAGGTCGAAAACGGTGTGGAATGGTATCCCAACAGACGTTTAATCCCCGGCGTGCTCTTCATATCCGCCACCTCCCAAAACCCGGTCTCCAACAGAAGAAACACGCAGAGGCGCAAGGTTATGTTGCTACCGTAACTTCCTTAGCAGCCGACGCTATAACAAACACCTGCACCCCCTCCCCGCGCCCAAAATCGGTCAGCCCCTCCCCCGTCGTCGCCGTCAATCCCACGCAGCTTTCAGGGAGTGACAACAATGAGGCAACGGAGCGCTTTATTGCGGGAATGTGGGCAGACAAATGTGGTTTTCTAGCTTCGACCGATATTGATAGGTGTATGATTTTCCATCGGTTTGGCACGAGCGTTTCAATCGCTTTTTCAAGGTAGACACGGCTATCGGTTATCCCTTGATTAAGACATAAATCGTCACTAATTTTGCCAAGTATATTGACGCCGGAAATACCGGAAACTGCGTTCGTTACCGCGTGCAGAATAACATCAGCGTCACTATTACCCATAAGCCCCAAAGCACCCGGAATGACAACGCCGCCAAGAATCAGCGGCTTTTGCGAACCGGCTGGTTCGAAGCGGTGGGAGTCCTGGCCTATTGCGGAAATTGATATTGTGGTTACCGGCATAGCACACCCCGCACCTCAACGCCCCCCTTACCTTTGAATACTAGTGCCGCCCTTTCCGCAAACAAACGCTTGGCATCCTTCATCCCTCCGGCAATCCCCGCCTGCTGACGGGCGATGTCTGTGAACATAGCACGAATTTCAACCCAAAACAACTCTCTCCGCGGTTTATTGCCCATAAACCCTCCCCGTTACAAAAGCCGGCGTCAATTTCCACACAAAAAACGTCACTAACCATAAGTATACCCTATGGGACGGGGACGAAGCAAGGGGGTACAAGTATTTTATCCAGCCGCCTCTGTTTTGTATTATATTTATGCTATATGCTTTTATACAGATACATCGTCAAAGAACACATATTCCCGTTTATTGCTTCGCTGAGCATCATAATCTTTTTGCTTATAATGCAGCAGGCGATTTTGATGCTCGATCGGATTGTGTCTAAAAATATTGACCCGATTGTGGTGCTCGAGGTATTTCTTATCCAGCTTGGGTGGATACTGGCGCTGGGGATACCTATGGCAATACTCTCCGCGACGCTTATGACCTTCGGACGGATGGCCGGAGACAACGAGATTACGGCTATCAAGGTGTCGGGGCGCAATATGTCCGCGCTGGTGCTGCCTGTGATGGCGGCGTCGGCAGTGGTGACGGTAGCGCTTTTTTACTTCCATGACCTTATCCTGCCCGAGGCGAACCACCGCGCGGGAAACCTTTTGGGGGACATCGCCCGCAAGCGCCCGGCCGCCTTCATAGAACCGGGGGTCTTGATTAGAGATTTCCAGGACTATGTTCTATATGTTGACGATGTAAAACCTATGAGCGGCGACCTGAGCGGCATACGGATATTTTCGGACGCGCCGGGGGAAGACCCTATGATAACGGTGGCCGAAAGGGGCAACATCCGCATGACCAACGACGGGGAGTATCTGGAGCTCTCCCTGTTCAACGGCGAAACACACAGCACCTCCCGCGCGAACGACCAAAATTATTTCCTCGCCAGGTTCAAAAAGCAGGTCATCTACATAAAAAACGTCGACACGCGCTTCGAACGCACGAGTTCCGGCACCCGCGGGAATCGTGAAAAAAACATATCGATGATGATGGAAGAGGTGCGGGAATTCAGAAATTTGAACGCACGTATGATATCGGAACGCGACGCGGCGATCGATTCCGTCCGCGCCATCACATCACTGCACGGCATTGAATCGGAATTAACCGAGGATGATCTCAGGCCAAGCGGGCGCGGAAACAGGCGGCGTGGCGATGTCCAAACGGCGTCTGTTGAAAATATCCCAACAGTCGGCGCGCTGGAAAACATAATCGATCAGGGCGCGGGCGCCGCCCCCGCCCGCAGAACCATAAACCGGCTCAGGCTTTACGAAAGCACCATCGGCAGGCTAACGACAAACATAAAAAACAACGACCTGCTAATCGCCCAGTTGATGGTCGAGGTGCACAAAAAGTTCGCCATCCCCGCCGCGTGCCTCATATTTGTGCTGATAGGCGCGCCGCTCGGAATCATGGCGCGCAGGGGCGGGCTCGCGGTGGGCGCGAGCTACTCGGTATTCTTTTTCATCATGTATTGGGTATTCCTGATAGCCGGGGAAAACATGGGTGGCAAGCTCATAGTATCCCCCGCCGTCGGCATGTGGTCGGGCAACGTGTTTCTTGCGATATGCGGATTGATTCTCATGTTCCTCATGCTCCGCGAAACGTCCATCAACTTCGGATTTGTAAAAAACATCTTCGGAAAAAGCGGGACGCTCGCCAAGCGCGTCGCAAATTTATGGATATTCCGCCTGCCGGGGATGATTTTCAAAATCCCCCGGCTGATACTCAATAAAATCAACGGCACACTGCCTACGTATCTTATAGGGATGTTCTTGGGATACGCGGTTGGGCTGCTGATCGCGTTGCTTGTGATCTTCGTCACAATAGACTACGTCGGCAACCTGAGGAAATTCGAGAACGCCACACATCTGCAAACCGTGATGTTCTACTACTACTACCTGCCGTGGATAGCCCAAACGGTGCTCCCCATCGTCCTGTTCCTCTCCTCAATGTTTGCGATGGGCAGGCTCGCCAAGACCAGCGAGCTCACGGCGATGAAGGCTGCGGGGGTGAATGTCAGGCAGCTTACCATGCCGCTCCTCTTCCTCGGGCTCCTGCTCTCGGGCGGCGTGTTTTACGGCGGCGAAATGATTATTCCGCACGCAAATGAGCAGCGTACGCTGCTTCAAAGCAATTTCGGCAAGGCGCCGGAGGAGGAATCGCAATCCACCCAAAAAACTATCCGCGAGTATCGAAGAAATTTTTTCTATTTTGCGGCGCCTGACATTATGTATGTTTTTAATGAGTTCTGCACCGAGCCGCAATTCTTCCGGGGCGTGCGCCGCTACACGTTTAAGAGCGACGGCCTGGCGGAGCGCGTAATCGCGGCAGAATCGGATTTTGACGACGCGGGCTGGAGTTTTGTTAACGGACGGACGTACACGTTCTCCGAAGAGGGCATACTGACCCAAAAATTTTCAACGCTCCCCGACGATGTGCTGACAACCGTCCCCCTCGAAATTGTGAAGCGGGTGAGGTCGAAGGAAGCGATGAGCTACTGGGAGCTGGCAAGCTACATTGAGGCCGCCAAGCGCAGGGGCGAGAAGGTGCACAGGTTCACGGCGGAGCTGCAATTCAAGATCGCGCTGCCGTTTATGAATTTCATCGTTATCCTTTTCGGGCTGTCGCTTTCGGCCCGTGCGGGCAGGCGGGGCGGGGCGGCGCTTTTCGGCGTGGGGCTTCTGCTCTCATTTCTGTTCTGGATACTGAGCCGCTTCGCGCTCGTATTCGCCCAAAACGGATACATCCCCGTTCTTGCGGGGGCGTGGATAGGTAATGTAATTTTCTTTTTTATAGGGCTCGCGCTTTACAGGAAAGCCGCCCACTGAGGAAAAAAACTATGAGAAAAAAAATATTGCTTGTGGAAGACGACCATGACACGCTTGACCTTTTGGAGCTTTTTCTCTACAAGGACTACGAAATCATCACCGCCCTCAACGGGTTTGAGGGGCTGGCCAAAGCGGAAAAGGAGCTGCCCGACCTCATCACCACCGACATCACTATGCCGGTGATGGACGGCATACGCTTCTTCAACCGCGCCGGCAGAAACGAGGCCATCAGGCACGTGCCGATAGTCGCCATCACATCGTTCGCCGAAAATGTTACCGTCAAGAGTCTGCTGAGCATGGGTTTTAGCGCGGTGTTATCCAAGCCGCTGGAAAAGGAGATGGTCGAGGCCGCTGTCGCCAAGGCTTTAACCGAAGGGAGCAAGAGGGCAAAAAGAGGGGGCGTGCAATGAAGCGGGCGCAGAAAAAAACTGTGCAGGCGGCGGTATTCATAACCTTGGGGGTACTGCTCCTTCTAATCCACTCGCACGTAGCCGACGTGATCGCCGGGGTATTTTTCGGGGTCGCCCTTTCCGCTTTGCTGCGCCCCGCCAAAACGACAAAAAAACGCCCCACAGTCACGCTGCCCGCAACGCAGCGGCACAGCATAACCGAATTCAAGCGTCCCAAAAAACCGGAGCCAGCCGTCATGGAAGACATAACCGGCGCAAGCGCGCAAGCCGCGCCGCTCGGTATTGAGTACCAGAAAAGGCAGTGGCAGGAAACCAAAGTCGTCGTCGACGAAACGCTTGATATGTTCCTGACGGCAATCAGCGGCAAACTTTCTTTTTGCACCGCCGCGATCTTCTTCCACACGGACGGCGGTTACACGCTCAGGCGCAGCGTGTCGAAATCGGGCTTTCTCAATCTAGAAGCGCGCATCATCCCCCGCCGCGGGATTTTGGGCAGCCTGCTTGCGGAAGAAGGGGGGCTGCGCCCGTTTTACGAACCCAGCTTCACAAATAAAAACGCCACCCTCTACTACTACGACGAGGAGCACGAATTCAAGCCCGAAGAAAACATCCGCTCCATAATGCTCTGCCCCGCGGAAACGGCGGGCGAAACAATAGCCATAGTATTGGTCGACAGCACAAAGGAAAACGCCTACTCGAAACAGGATTTGGATTTCCTCAGAAATATCGCCACCCTGATAGGGCGCTCCATATATTACACCTACCTGAACACCGACCACAGCCTCGAATACCAGCGGCTCGCGGCTATAAGCAGCGTCGAAGACGATTTTTGGAAGAATCTGGAACTCGACGCCGTCATGGACAAAATGCGCGACATCATCGCTTACGCAATCACGTGCGACAGGCTCACCATAAGCCTGAAAGAGGAGGACACAATGACCGCGTCCATCGTGCGGGTACACGGCGAAGGCTCGGCGGGGTTCGACAAACTCACTTTCCAACTTGACGGCGACAGCCCGAAAACAATCGCAACCGTCGCTTACTCCCAGGTCGCTTTTTCCAGAAATTTCAACGACGACCGCCACGAACCCCGCTACGCGGAAAATGAGCCGAAAAGCAAGGGTTTTGGCTCTTTTTTGGCCGTGCCGTTCGGCTCAAACAAACTTAGTGCAGATAAATTCAAGGGGCTGATGCTCGTTGAATCCGTAAAAAAAGACGCGTTCACGAATTTCAGCGCGGAACTGCTTTCGCGCTTGGGAACCAGCGCGGGGCTGGCGCTGGAAAAAATATTCATCATCCAAAAAGAGCAGGCCCTGGCGAGATACGACGCGCTGACCGGCATCTACAACCGCCGCCAGTTCGAGAAAATTCTCAATAATAAAATCACATCCTGCAAAAGATACGGGGACCCGCTGTCGCTCGTTCTGTGCGACATAGACCACTTCAAAAAACTCAACGACACCTACGGCCACCCCTTCGGCGACATAGTCCTGAAAGGCGTAGCCGCCAAACTCGAAAGCTGCGTGCGGATAGACATAGACGCCGCCGCGCGCTACGGCGGAGAAGAATTTGTTCTGATTCTCGACAAAACCGACTGCAAAAAAGCCAAGGATTTAGTAGAACGGATAAGGCAGACCATAGAAAAATTAACTTTCAGAACAAACGACGGCAAAGACGTAACGCTAACCATGAGTTTTGGCATAGCCGAATACTCGCGACGCACGTTAAACAACGACGACCTCGTGGAATGGGCGGATCAGGCGCTCTATAAGGCAAAAGCAAACGGGAGAAACCGCGTTGAAATTTATCAATAGGATCGGCATACAATGAGCCTGTACATCGTGTCAACACCCATCGGCAATTTAGGCGACATAACCGTCAGGGCGGCGAAAATATTGGCGGAATGCGAACTTATTTTAGCCGAAGACACACGCACGTCGAAAAAACTTCTTAACCATTTGGGGATAACGGCGCAAACAAGCGCCTATCACGATTTTAATAAGGAGAAAGTAACGCCGGGCCTGATTGCGCTGCTAAAAGACAAAAAAAAAATCGCGCTGATAACCGACGCCGGAACGCCGGGCATCGCCGACCCGGGATTTTACCTGACAAGGGCCGCGATAGCCGAAGGTATCAATGTCGTCCCCATACCGGGAGCGTCGGCAATACTTACCGCGCTGGTAGCGAGCGGATTGCCGACCGACCGCTTCATTTTCGAAAATTTTCTCCCCCACAAAAGCACGCAGCGGCAAAAACTGTTCGAGTCTCTGAAAAATGAACCGCGAACAATGATCTTTTACGAAACCCCCCACCGCATCATCAAAACGCTGGAAGACATAAAAACCGTGCTTGGCGGTGTACGCGTAGTCATCGCGCGGGAACTGACAAAAATCCACGAAGAATTTTTACGCGGAACCGCGGAAGAACTGCTGGTCCATTTTGCCGAACACCAACCCCGGGGGGAGATGGTGGTGATGTTTAATGTGCGGGTGAGGCAAAACATCTTAAAATGAGTGGGCGGGTAGATGGAAATTTTTACCTTCAACACGGCATTTTTTTCTCACCGCCCTCCCCCATAACCCCCATTTCCCCGCCGAAATCAACGTATTACAACAGAAAAACACCTTTGGCACGATAATTGCTCAATACATAATATACAGGAAAGGGAACCGAACCATGTTCATCGACAATATCAGCACAAACACATTACCGCGCAATACAGCCGCTGCCGCCGCCGGCCAGGCTTCGAGGGCGGAGCAGGTCGCCAAGGACTTTGAGGCGCTGTTTACCTCCATGATGTTCAAGTCGATGCGCGGCAGCGTCAACGAAAATTCCCTTATCCCAAAAAGTTTAGGTGAAAACATATTTACGGAGATGCTCGACGGCGAATACGCCAAAATGAGCGCGCAAAAAGGGACTTTGGGCCTTGCGGCGCTTATACAGAAAGAGATTGAACGCAGCGAAGGGAAGAATATGCCCTCAACCGACGCCGACGCCCCGCTTTGGGCAATGCAGAGGCAGAGGCCGGCATCGGCTTCATCCTCACGCGGCGGCAATTCGGCTAACAATGGCAATCTTATTGATAGAGTGCGCGGCAGGTGGCAATCGCTCATTTCCGAAATCAGCGCACGGCACGGTATGGACGAACACCTTGTTACGGCGGTGATAGCGCGTGAGTCGTCGGGCAACCCCAACGCTATCTCCCCCAAGGGCGCCAAGGGGCTTATGCAGCTTATGGATGGCACAGCGCGCGAATTAGGCGTAAAATATTCATTCGCGCCAGCCGAAAATATCGACGGCGGGGTACGTTATCTTAAAAATATGCTCAGAATGTTCAACGGCGACGAACGGCTCGCGCTCGCCGCCTACAACGCCGGCCCCGGCGCGGTGAGAAGATTCGGCGGCATACCCCCATACAGGGAAACGCAGGAATATGTAACTGCGGTGTTGGCGCTCAGAGAAAGAGCGGCCGCACCGGTAGCGCAAAAAGCGGAGGAGGCTGAATAATTATGGCGAAAGAAATTCTATTTAATGAACTTCTAGGGCTTCTAACTCAGGAAAACGATATCCATCAGAACCTGATAAATATCGCGCAGGATATCAACAACTGCGCACGCGGCAATGACGTCGACGGGCTGCAAAGAAAGTCCTCGATATTTGACGACCATATCTGCGGTCTCGAAAAGGCGGAAGAGCGGCGGCTGGATGTCTGCGGGCGGCTTCAAAATATACTCAGCGACAAAGCGCCTTCGGGGCGCATGATATCGCTTATCGAACAGTGCGAGCCGGGGTTGCGTGAACGGCTGAAAGAAGCTAGAGCATCGCTTATGGAGCGCGTAAGCAAACTTAAAGCGCTTAATACGTCGAACGTTGTGTTTTTCAGGGAAGCGCTCGGCGGGATTAGCGCGTCTATTGAGATGGTAAAGGCATCGGCCGCCCCCAAAACCGGATATCGGCACAAGGGCGACTTTAAGCCGGGCGGATGTAACGTATCGCTATTTAACGAAGTGGTTTGAAAGGGATAAAATATGAGCCTCATGTCCGTATTAAACGTCGGAAGCCGCGCGCTGCAAACATCGCAGCTCGGGATTGACATTACTGGCCAAAACGTGGCCAACGCCGACGTAGCGGGATACTCGCGCAAGCGGATAAATCAGACTACGCTCTACGCATACGATTCCGCTTTCGGGCAGATGGGCCTCGGAGCGACGGTGGTAAACATTGAGCGGATGCGCAACACGTTCCTCGACACGCAGATCAGAAAACAAAATTCCGAAGTCGGCTACTTCGCAGAAGTGACCTCGTCGTTCAACAGGATGGAAGCGATACTCGTAGAACCAAGCGACCTCGGGATAATGTACTACCTCGACGAATTTTTCAGTTCATGGCAAAACCTCGCGAATAATCCGGAAGACCTCTCGGCGCGCACAATGGTGAGAACAAACGCAGAAGTTATGATAGACAATTTCCGTAAAGCAGCGATTGAGCTCGCGAACCTGCGCCAGCAAAAAAACGATGAAATCCCGATGAGGATAAACAGGGTAAATCAGCTTTCTTACGAAATAATGAACCTGAACCAGGAAGTAGCGGCGGTAGAGCTCGGCAATCAAAACGCAAACGACAGCCGTGACAGGCGCGATATGCTCCTCAAGGAACTTTCGATGCTCATTGAGATTAATGTGATTGAGAACGACCTCGGCCAGGTAACGGTAACCACCGCCGGAAGCGTGCTGATCGCGCCATCTTACATGCAGAGCCTCGAAATGACAACCAATATAAGAGAGATGCCCGACGGAACGATACTGCGGGATGTTGGCATACGCTTTTCGGAATCCAAGCTCAACTTTATGCCTACGGGCGGGCAGCTCAGGGGGCTTATCGACAGCCGGGATATCTACATTCCCGAATATCAGAAAAAGCTTGATGATTTCGCGGCAGCCATCGTAAAAACCATCAATGACGCGCACCTGCAGGGGTATAACCTGCAAGGATACAGCGGTTTTAATTTCTTTGACCCCAACCATACGACAGCGGCCACAATGAGGCTGGCGCCGGCAATCATCAGCAACGTCCAGAACATCGCGGCAGCAACGGCGCACCAGTCGGAAATCGCCGGGAAAAATACAATCAGGGTCGCGGGTACAATAATAACCCCAGCCGATCCGAGTGACCCCGCCTCCGTGGATGTCGTCGACCCCGGCTACAAATTCGGCGATCAACCCGTGCAACTGATACGTGATCCAAGCAATCCGGTTCAGACACACGCGCGCAACATTATCGCAGACACAGTAACGGTAGCGGTGAAAACAAGAAACGGCGTGCCGCTGCAGCCGCACGAGAGAATTGTCCTAGTCGAGGGCGTGGATTACCGCATAGACTACACGTTCGGCACTTTCCAAATGCTGCACGACGGTTATGACGGCGAAGAGTTTGATATTGATTTCCAATATTTTGTGGGCGGGTTCAAGGGGCCGGGCGACAACACCAACGCCCTTTTGATAGCCGAGCTGCGCAACAGCCTGACCATGACGCCCGACTCGATCGGTAACCCCACGGCCACTTTCGCCGAGTATTTCAGCTCTGTGATAGGCCGCTTAGGGCTCAACACAAATCAGGCGCAGTCGAACCTGCAAACGCGCATATTTTTGGCCGAACAGTATGAGGCCCAGCAGGACATGATCGCCGGCGTCTCTCTCGACGAGGAGATGGCCAACCTAATCCGTTTTCAGCACACGTATACGGCCGCGGCAAGGCTCATCACGACCGTAGACAGAATGCTTGAAACGTTACTTAACATGTAAAAATTTCACGTAGGGGCGGCAGAGCCGTCCGCGTAACCGGGAGGTATAAAATGAGAACAACATTCGTAACCGTAAACAGAAATGTTCAGAACCAACTGAGCCGCCGCTACAGCGACATGGTCTCGCTGCAAGAGCAGCTCGCGACTGGCAAGCGCCTCAGAAAACCCTCCGACGACCCGATCGACGTAGCGAACGCCATCAAGCTGCGCACCAAAAAAACGCAGCTCAGCCAGTATAAGCGCAACATTGAGGACGGCCTGGCGGTAATGGGCGTGGCCTCAAGCGCCATGAGCAGTATGAATGAGCTGCTTCACAGGGCGAGAGAGCTCGCTGTGCAGGCTGCGAACGGCACATATACAGACAGCGACCGTATGTATATGCAGAAGGAAGTTGACCAAATATTCCGCCAGATGATGTCGGTGATTAACACACAGTTCAAGGGCAATTACGTCTTTAACGGCACAAATACGAGAACCCCGCCCTTCGTAATCGAACGATCGGGCGCAGATCTTCCCGACTACAATAACAGGACTATGGCAACTTACGGACAAGAGCTTGAAATCAGCCTGCAAAACGCCGCCGACCATCACACGGCAGGCGACACGATCTATCTCAATTATAGTTTGTCGCAGTTGAAAATAGGCGACACGGTGCAACTGACATGGGACAGCGCCACAAATCCCAACATCCACGGCAAAGCTCTTGACCACATCTTCCCGGAATCGTTCCCCATGGAGCAATACACCATCAGCGGGGAAACATTTACTAAGGGCATCGATTACACGATTGATTACAGAAGCGGCGAAGTGACCATACTGAGCGAAAATTTCCGCGACCGGTTGAACAACACCCCTACTCACGATAGAGTGGCGCTCACTGGAATTTCCCATAACACTTACGGCAGCGGCACGAATATTGACGGAGACCCCGCCCCTATCCTCCAATACAGCCTTACCAACACTTTCCAGATCATAGACGGAAAGTTCGGCGAGGATATCAGAAACATTTTTCCCGGTTCGTTCAGCATTAAAATCGGCGACAGGGAATTCGTAGAGGGGTTCGGCAAGTATGAGGGCGGTTTCTATGATGCCGACGGCGTTTACCACAAGGGCAAGAACGAATTCGATTACTCCATTGACTATGAAACCGGTAAAATGACCGTATACAACATGGATCTGCTACGCGATATGCGGCCGGAATGGCTCCAAAACCCGGAGGACCCACACCACCGCGATCCCGAAAATATGTACAGGCCGGGGCAGCTTCAAATAACCTTTGACTACATCACCCGCGGCACCGACATATATGGCGAAAAGGTGTCGAGTCATGGTGAAATTTTCAGAGCGATTGAAGAAGGGATCACCGCCCCCATAAACATGCGCGCCGACGAGATGCTGCGTGACAGAAGAAGCGGGAACGACATGATAGGGGTGTTCATGCGCTACAGCCAGGCGTTGCTCAAAGACGACCGCGACGGCATCCAGCACGCCCTTGACGAACTCTCCACCATGTACGACGCCATACTCAACAGCGAGAGCGAAATGGGCGCACGCATCTACCGCTTTGAGCTCACGCTTCAAAGAAATGGTGAGCAGTTCGTAGAAGTATCGGCGCAATCATCGGCCCTGGAAGACGCCGACCTTGCGGAAGTTATATCAAAATTGCTGCTAGCCGAAAACGTATACAGCGCGGCGCTGCAAGCGGCGATGCGGGTAATCCAGCCATCACTTGCGAATTATATGTAATGACGCAACCTTCTCCTCCTTTACGTTGACACCTATTTGGTGTGGCTGGGTGTTAACGAGTTCGGCGTTTTTTCAAAAAAACAAGTTTCGGCTTGATTTTTTGTATGCTTTTTATGTATATTACGTAGTGTTTTCGGGAGGAGGATATGAACTATAGTGTCAAATCGGTAATTATCATTTGTTTCGCGGCGATAGCCTCGTTTTTCATCGCCCAGGCCATAATTCCCGACAAAAAAACCGAAAAAAGCGCTTACGAGCAACCGCGCACGGCGCAGAAGCCGGCAGACGGAGAAATTCCCGTCGTCATGGCTGACGGCGTACCGTTAGAAGATCCGCTGCTGTCGCCGAAAACGCAGGAGATTCCTAGACTCAGGGAACTGGAAACCCGGGTGTCAACGGAGCGGTTGCCAAAAATTGAGCTGGAACCGAACACGCGAACATCCGCGGCACAAGAAACTAAAACCAAACCGGAATCAGCGGCGCAACCCCCCGCGCCTACGCCTGCGCCGATACCGGCGGCCCCAAGGCCCGCGGCGGCTACGGCGTCGAACCTGAGAATCGAAAAGGCCGCTGTCTGCGCCTCAATTGTAAATAAAATGCCAGACGGCATATCCGACAGATTCTCCAAAGACCTGCGCGGAATATACTACTTCACCCACGTGACAGGCGCACACGATACCACGGCGGTCGTACACCGCTGGTACCGCAACGAACAGCTCATACAAACATCCGTCCTTCATGTAAAATCCCCGAGCTGGCGCACCCATAGTCGGCGCAACCTCGCTGGTGCGCCGGAGATGGCGGGGAATTGGAGAGTGGAAGTGACGGAACGCGGAACAGGGCGGGTACTGGGAACGGCTTCGTTTGTGGTTGAATGAGGTTACCTCATGCTGACGGGCGGCTGCAATATCTCCGACCATATTATACCGGTTCGCGCTTGCAGGACGAGGGTGTTTTCCGGCTCGGACGGCGGCGGGGCGGCTTCGGTTCTAGCGGATCTTTTTGCGGGTTCGGCTTTGTGTTCGATAATATAGGCGCTGTCGTCTTCACGGTGTTTTTTGGGCTTGGGAACCGGCGCCTTGGGCGGCGCGTTCTTGACCGTTTGGGGCGGAGTAGTTCTGACGATTTCGCCGCTGTCGCCATCTTTGGGAAAGCGACGCGTCTGCCCGTGCTTCTCCCGTTTCTCCGGCATTTTTGGTTTGTTTTTGTTTTTATTCTTGTTTTTCTTCTGATAGTCGAGGACGGAGCCGACTATTCCGACAATGACTATCAGGGCGTAGAACAGCACGTGCAGAATTTCTGAAATGTCCATAATCATTCCCCGAAAGGTAGCGGGCGGCAAGATTGCCGCCCCTACGGAATATTGTCGCGTTTATATAAACTATGCCTTCTGCGGGCCTTGGCCGGCACCGCCGATCGATTCGCGCATGTGCGTGTCGGCAACGACGTTTTTCATTTTGTAGTAATCCATTACACCCAAATTCCCGCTTCTGAAAGCCTCGGCCATAGCCTGCGGGACCAGCGCTTCGGCTTCTACTACCTTGGCGCGCATCTCCTGGACTCTCGCCTTCATCTCCTGCTCGGCGGCGATAGCCATCGCGCGGCGCTCCTCGGCCTTGGCCTGGGCGATCTTTTTGTCGGCCTCGGCACGGTCGGTTTCAAGGTTCGCGCCGATGTTCTCGCCTACATCGACGTCGGCTATGTCGATGGACAAAATCTCAAACGCAGTGCCCGAGTCGAGCCCTTTTTCAAGCACGCGCTTGGATATCGTGTCGGGATTTTCGAGTACGTCCTTGTGCGATCTCGCGGAACCTATGGTAGATACTATCCCCTCCCCTACGCGGGCCAAAACCGTCTCCTCCCCCGCGCCGCCGACTAACCTGTCTATGTTTGCCCGCACGGTAACCCGCGTGAGCGCCATGAGCTGGATGCCGTCTTTCGCTATCGCGGAGACTTTTGGGGTTTCGATCACCTTGGGGTTGACGCTCATCTGCACCGCCTGACGGACATCGCGGCCCGCGAGGTCTATGGCCGCCGCGCGCTTGAACGCGAGCGGGATGTTGGCCTTGTCGGCGGCGATGAGCGCCTGCACGACACGGAGCACGTTGCCGCCGGCGAGGAAGTGGGACTCAAGCTCGTCGGTCGAAATCTCGATACCGGCCTTAACCGCCATGATCTTGGCCTCGACTATGAGTTTGGGCGAAACTTTGCGGAAGCGCATGAAGACGATGCTCAAAAGGCTTACGCGGGTGCCGGAAAAAATCGCCTGCATCCAAAGCTGGATGGCGGAGCCGACGAAGTAGAAGACTACGAACGCGCCTATGGCGAGGACTACGAGTAATACTGTCAGTATTGACGATAAACCGCCCATGAGTTACTCCTTTTGAAAATTTGTATAAAAGTTAACGTTCTCTCTCTTTAAACAGTTCTATTATTTCGTCCGGCGTTTTGGCTTTCATCAGCG
The DNA here is from genome assembly GCA_031281225.1 of Chitinispirillales bacterium. GTDB lineage: Bacteria > Fibrobacterota > Chitinivibrionia > Chitinivibrionales > Chitinispirillaceae > GUT77. The sequence continues at coordinate 17,222 of JAITFQ010000007.1, read as the reverse complement.
CGTCAAAAAATCCTCTGTCGTTCAGGTGGCGCGAGAGCGTGCTCAAAACTTTCAGATACTCGCTGTTACGGCCTTGCGGGCCTATAATCAAAAATATTAAATGCGCGGGCTTGCCGTCTATGGAATCGAACGGAATCCCCTTGGTTTTGCGCCCTACGGCCATCATAATCTCGCCTACGCCGGCTATCAGGCGGTGCGGGATGGCCATGCCGCCGCCCACACCAGTCGAGGATACCCGCTCGCGCTCCATGATCTCGCTCAAGCAGCGGTCGACATTGTCGATCTTGCCGGCGTCGGAAAGGAGGCGCAGGAGTTCTTCGACGGCTTCCTGCTTCCTGCCGGCTCCGAGTTCGAGACGGACACAGCGCGGGTCGATGAGACCGGATATGTTTTCCATCAGTTTGCCCATTACTACCATGGCCTGCCTCTCATGGGAAATAAGGTTATATAAAAATAAATTACGGGTGGGGCGGGATGTTATTATATTTTATGAATTTGGGATAATATATTTATGAATCATACATTTAATGATAATATGAAAGAGCAGGTTCGGACGCGGACGGACATCGCCGCGGTTATCGGGCGTTACGTCGGGCTCAAGGGGCGCGGGCAGACGATGCTGGGGCTTTGCCCGTTTCACAAGGAGAAGACGCCATCGTTTACGGTTAATCCTGCGAAAGGGGTTTTTTATTGCTTCGGATGCGGGAAGGGGGGAGATGTTTTTCATTTCTTGCAGGAGATTGAGGGGATTGGGTTTCGCGAGGCGCTTGAGATGCTGGCGGAAGAGGCCGGCGTGCGGATTGAGACCAAACAGCGCGGGCGCGGGGACGGCCGGTTTGACGACGGCGGACGCTTTGACGATAATGCGCAATCATCCCCGCACGCCCCAAACTCCACAATCCAAACCCCTCACACCACAAAGACGGAGCTATTGTCAATACATAACGAAGCGGCGAAGTTTTTTTACGGGAACATCAAAAACCACCAACAGGCTGTCGACTATTTTAGATCAAGGGAACTTAAACCGGAAACGGTAAAAGAGTTCGGGCTGGGCTACGCGCCGGCGGGGTGGTCGAATCTTTGCGATTATTTGCAGGGAAAGGGGGTCTCTCAATCAAAAATCATTGAGTGCGGGCTTGCGGTCAGTAAGGACGGCGGCGCGGTTTACGATCGCTTCAGGGACAGGATAATATTCCCGCTGCACGACCTGGGGGGGCGCGTCGTCGCTTTCGCGGGGCGCGGGCTTGAGGCGGACGCGCAGCCGAAATATCTGAACTCGCCCGAAACGGCGCTCTATCACAAGAGCCGCGTGCTTTACGGACTGCACAAGGCACGGCAGGGTATCCGCGACACGGGGCGTCTTCTGATTGTCGAGGGGTACATGGATTATTTGACGCTCTATCAAAACGGGATCGGCAACATCGCGGCGGTTTCCGGTACGGCGTTTACGGAGGAACACGCCCATTTGATAAAGCGGTTCGCGTCCAGAGCGGTGCTCGTGTTTGACAGCGACCGCGCTGGGCTCGCAGCGGCGCAGCGGGCGGTTTTTGTGCTCGCGCCATTTAACGTGGAGGCCTTGATCCTCACGCTCCCCGCGGGCGACGACCCCGATACGTTTGTCAAGAGGGAGGGGGCGGCGGCGTTTTTGGAGCTTTCGGCGGCGGCAAAGGCGGGCGCTGACTTTTTGATTGACAAACTCGTATTAGAATATGGTGGTTCGCCGCACGGCAAGAGCAAGGCTGCGGACGAACTCATCCCTTACGCGCGGGCGCTGACCGATTCGATAGTGCGCGATGATTTTCTGGCGCGGCTCGCGCAGCGGTTGCAGGTCGACAGGCAGCACATCACAGAGAGGTTCAGAAGAGGCGGCCCGCCCCGTTCGTCAAACGGCAATTACGAAAATTACGAAACCGCGGGAAGCGCCGCGCCTGGCAAAAGAAACGTTTTGGGGGCGCTTGAAGAGAGTTTTTTGAGAATACTTTTGACTGCCCCGGAACTTATCGTTCAGGCGAAGCAGTATATTTCTCCCAAAATTCTCACAGATGCCCTGTCCGCTAATGTATATTCTATTATATTGGATACGTATGCCCAAAAAGGCGGCCTCAGCGCTCTGCCGGACGTTGTTAGCAACGATTCCGAAATCGGGCGCCTGATCTCCATGCTGGCCGTCAAGCCTACGCCCCTGGAGAACATTGAAGAGGAGCTGGTGCAGAAGATAATGCTTCTGCAGCGGAAGCACCTTAAGGCGCGTATGGCCGGGTTGCGGGAAAAACTCAAAGAGGGTCATGAGCCGGAAAAAGGGCGGCTTATGGAAGAATTAAAAGATTGCGCGGAGCAATTGAAAGAGCTGGATTTGCGAGAATGATGACGAAAAAAGAGAAAAAAAATGTTGCGGACAATCCGCCCGCCGACAGGGCCGTATCGCGGCTGCGCAAGCTCGCGAACTTGCAGGGCTTTGTCACCGAGGCGCAGATCAAAGACGCCGCCGCGGATGTAGACGATATCGGGCGCATTAAGGGTATCCTTGAGCGTGAGGATATCACCGTTAACATTTTCGTCAGAGAAAGAACCGCCACGCTCTACGAACGCAAATCCAGACGGCTCGCCACGCAATACAGGGTCATGCCCCAATATACCGACCCGACATGGGCATACCTCAACAGCGTCGGCAAAGTTCCGCTCCTTTCCAAAGGGCAGGAAACCGAATACGCTATGCGCATGGAACTCGCGCAGGGAAAACTTTTTGAGATCGCTTTCCGCTCACGCGGCGCGCTTGAGAGCCTCTACAATTTAGGAGACGAACTCAAAGACGGCAAAATCGAATGCGCCGACGCACTGAGGATAGACGAAAACGAAGAGACGGCGCGGGAAACGGTAGACCTGGCAAAAAAAAGCAACGAATTTCTCCGAACACTTTCTATCGTAAAGAAAAAGCACAGCGCCATAGACACAATGGAAAAGGCGGGCGATCCAGCAGATGTAAAAAATATACAGACGCTTTGGGACGAAATCGTAGCTTTGTGCAAAGGGATGAAACTGAACGCCAAGCAGATCGAAAACATCCTCGACAGCCACAAGGAATCGCTCATAACCGCGGAACGCCGGACGGATGTTGAGGCGTTCACCCGTTGGGAGGAGATGCGCAACCGGGCAAAGTGCGCAGTGATTGAGGCGAATGTGCGCCTCGTGGTGAGCATCGCCAAAAAATACACCTCGCGCGGGATGGAGATCATAGACCTCATACAGGAGGGCAACCGTGGGCTGATAAAAGCCGTGGAGAATTTCGACTACCGCAAAGGGTACAAATTTTCAACGTATGCCACGTGGTGGATACGCCAAGCGATCTTGCGCGCGATAAGCGACAAGTCGAAAGCAATACGCATACCCGCCAACACAATGGAGTTCCTGAACAAGGTCACCAAACTGTGCCACAAATGGGTCATTGAATACGGCTACGAGCCCTCATGCCAGGAGATTGCCGATACGCTCGGCTGCCCCGCGTCAAAAGTACAGCAAGCGCTTGAGCATTCTCTCGACCCCATATCGCTCGACATGGAAGTGGGCGGCGACAGCGGCGTGACGGTAGGCGAATACATAGAGGACTCAACAGTAGTAGACCCCACGCAAAAAATGTCGCTCCTGCACCTGCGGGAACAGATAAAACAGGTGCTTGGCTCGCTCGCCGAAAAGGAGAGGGAGATTTTGATGATGCGTTTCGGGCTCGACGACGGAAGGATAAAAACGCTCAAGGAGATAGGCGAAACATTCAACATAAGCCGCGAACGCGTGCGGCAGATTGAAACGAAAGCGCTAAGCAAATTAAAACACCCAAGCAGGATTAAGCAACTGCTTGCCTGGCGGGAAGAACGATCCGAAACACTAGCGGATGTACCACATGAAGATTAATACAAAAACAAAAACCCGTAGGGGTGAACAGCGTCCGCCCGCCATACCCGCGTGGTCATATCTGTTAATTGCATTGATACTGTCATTCCCAATTCACTCAACGGCGGAAAACAGATTAAGCCCCAGCCTGCGCAAAGCCGCCGAGAGGGATACCGTCCGCAATGTTTGGGTGTTTTTTAACGACCGCCCGGCACGAGGCGACATTGTAACCGTATCCGAACGGGCAATGCAAAGACGTCAGCGCGCCAACTTCAGGGCAGGCGAAAGCGAACGGCGCGTCAGCCCCGATTACATACGGGAAATAGAACGGCGCGGCGGTGCGCTGCGCCATACGTTCGCGTGGGAAAACGCGGCAAGTTTTTCCGTGCACTCATCACGCCTGAACGAAATTGCATCGCTTCCATTTGTCAAGTCGGTCTCCCCCGTCGCAGTTTACATCAGGAGAAACGTTGATAGCCCCGCCCTTGGCAAAACTACGGCGGCGGCGTCTTACGGCGGTTATGGCTGGTACATGGATATGGTCAATATCCCGCTTGCGCACGAATACCTGAGGGCAAAAAAACTCGGCGAGCCGGGGAGCGGCGCGCTCATGGCGTTTTTTGACAGCGGGTTCAGAACCGACCATCACGCGCTCACGCGCGCCGGAGACAGCGGGTCGGTACGGTATACGCATGATTTTGTAGACGGCAAGACGGATGTGCACGATCACGATTCGATTGTGAGCAACCGCAACCACAGGCACTATCAAAGCGACAGGCACGGAACGCAAACGCTTTCGCTTGTCGCCGGATATCACCCCGGAATTCACATGGGCGCGGCGTGGGGGGCGAACTTCGCGCTTGCCCGCACGGAGGATATCGCGATTGAGGCGAGGATAGAGGAAGACAACTGGGCGGCGGCGGTGATATGGGCCGACAGCCTTGGGGCCGACATTATTTCAAGTTCGCTCGGATACAGAAGCGGCTTCGACGATCCAAACGAAGACTACGATTCCACCGCCATGGACGGTAAAACGACTATCATATCGCGAGCCGCCGCCGGAGCGGTCGCACGCGGGATTATTGTGGTAAACTCAATGGGCAACTACGGCAACGTCAGGCCAGGCACCCTTTCGGCGCCCGCGGATGTTGAGGGCGTTGTATCGGTCGGCGCGGTCGACAGAAACCGCTCGCTCTCATCGTTCAGCGGCGTCGGCCCGACGTTTGACGGGCGCATGAAACCGGAAGTGGTCGCGCCGGGCACGGGGGTGCAAACCGCCGACCCGTACGACGGGCACGGCCTAAACCTCACGAACTACCGAAACGCAAACGGCACGTCTTTCTCCACGCCGATAGTCAGCGGGATAGTCGCGCTGATATTGCAGGCAAATCCGGGCATAAGCGCGCAAGAAGCGCGCGAGCGGCTCTACGCCTCATGCGCGTTCGCGCCAAACCAAACCGGCGGCCTCGACAGCAGGTTCGGGCACGGCATCCCAAACGCACTCAGAGCCGTAATGCAAAATGACGAAATATTTGTTAACATAGCCGATAGCACGGGAAAACCACTCACGGGAGCGGTGGTAAAGGCCGGCTCAAACATCTATACGGTAGACGAAACCGGTTATCTGCTTATCAATAACATACAGCCTTCCGCGCTGCCCATTGAAATAAAAATATCGTTCAGAAACAACGAGGTAAAAACATTTACCGTAAGATCGCTTCCGTTTACGGACAACATAACCGTAGACACAAACCGCGACGGCGGATTAAGAGTGCTGCCGAGCGTCGTAAGAAGAAATAACGTCGTTAGAGGAAAATATATGTTCTCCGGCGCAGACATCTCCGCCCCGGCAGTCGCGACCGTGCGCACGCTAACCGGTAAAAAAGTGTGGGAAGAACAGTTGCGCCTGCGCCCCGACGGCAGCGCGGAATTCATCTGGAACTGCCGTCGGGGCGCGAGAAGGGTCGCGGCCGGCGTGTATTTTATAACGGTGCGGCACGGGCACGCTATGATCAGCGAGAGGGTTGTGATTGCGGACTAGTTTTGTTTTTATAACGACCGTCGTCTTGCTGGCAATATCCGCGGGGTATGCCGATGATGAGATAACGTATACCGCCGGCGCGCTACCTGTTACCGGCGCCGAGGCAAACGATACCGCCGTTGCCATTGATACGCTGATTGCTGCCAATACCGCCGTAAACAATGCCGCCATTGCCGTTGACACGTTACTAAAACAACGAAGGGCCGCCGTATACTTTGTAGCGCCCGTCGACAGCGCCAGGGCGCTCAACCCGTCGCGCTTTACCGAAACCGACATTTTTCGCAGCGACGGCGCGGATGTACCGGAAATCATGCGCTACAAGTCGCTGACATCCGTATCAATACCGCTCACGCTTTCGAGCAGCCTGAACCGCCTCCTACCCTACGGCAATGTCGTACCGAGCCGCCGCCTGACCTCCGTCACGGAGCCGTCAATGGCGCCGTCCGCCTCTTTTTTGTCGCGCCCGTTTCGGGGCGGCGATCCGGTATCCCCCGTCCAAACGGCCGGCTTCGCGCTTGACCCGATAGACGGTTTCTTGTACGAGCCCTACCCCGGCGCGCTGACCATGCCGGAACTTTTGATATTTTGGGAAAACGGCGTGTTCAGGCAAAACACCCTGAACCTGCGCCTGACCCGTCCGCTCGCCCCGAACATGATGCTGAACCTGTTTTCAAACTACCGCTACTTTGAGGGGATGCGCTTCAACCACGAGCGCAACGATGTCGCCAATTTTTACAGAAATTTCCACGCCGACACGGCGACGATAATGAATCACGGCTACAACCCGCTCGTCGACGAGCGCGTGCTCGGCGGTTCGCTTTTGCGGACGAACGCGGATTCATCAAAACTGTACACGGCATTCTCCTACGCCGGCCTGCAAAACGAGTACGCTCTCAACATCCCGGCGCCGGCATTGGACAGACTGCACTGGGCACAGCTTGATCGCCGAATATATCGGATCGACGCGTCGCTGCTCGACAAGGCGGTGCGGTCGTCAAACGCCAATATCAAAACCGCGTTCATAAGCGAAAACGTTGAGTCAGTGTTTACGCCGGATACGTCCGTCGGAAACGACGAGGGCAGGTCAAACAATTTTATTATCGGCGCGGACATCACCCTGCCGAGCAATGTTGGATTTTCGGTTGAGGGGATGGTGCGGAGCGTTGATTTTTTTTCAGGCGTACAGCGGTTTTATTCCGATATTGAAACCGGCGTCTTTTATAATCGCAACATTTCGAGCGGTATCGGTAATTTTATCCTCGACATGGCTTGCGGACTCAGAATTTGTGATATTTTTACCGATTCGGCGGCACTTGCCTGCGGGGGAACAGCCGAAGCCTCCGTTAAGTTTATACCAACTGACGGAATGCAGGCAAGCCTGTTTATCGAAACGGATCAATACCATATAATGGGGGCACAGTGGCAGATGCAGTCGCAATATTTAGGGCTTCTGCTCGGCTACCAGCGGCACTCGGAGGTTGATTACCATTCCCAGGCTCGCTACTGGCCCGGCCATCCGCCCTACCAGCAGCCCGGCCACACGTTCATCGTAGCGCCGTGGTTCTCGCGTTACCGCGGAGTCTCCCTTTTGTCGAGAGCGATGATTACCGACGCCAAGCCGTATCTCAAAGCGTCTGCGCACCTTTCATACCTTTTGCAGCCGAGGGGCATGGCGTACACTTTTGAAACCGAGGTCGGGTTTGACTACTGGAGCGGGCGCGATCCAGTCATCTTCGCGGGGCACTACGGCTGGAACTCCCCCATCTACGATTTGAACGCCAAGGTAACCGCGCACATCAAAACATTCAGGCTATTCTATAAGGTAGACAACATTCTGAACGTGCGCCAAGCGTACGTCCCGGGATATTTTTCGCCGGGAGTGACATTCAGGTGGGGGATTAACTGGTTTATCCTTTAAAAAACGCCGCCCGGATGTTATAATGAAGTAGCGGTCAATATTAATTAAAACGAGATAAAAAAATATGCAAGCGGACGGACATCTACTAGCGCACGTTATTGAGTACACGCCTATTGGGATACTAATTTTGGAGCGTGACACCAACATCGTATTCGTCAATCAATACGTGCTGAATCTTTTTACCGTCGGCAAAGAGGACATAATCGGAAAAACGCTCAACGAACTGGCTGGCAAGCTGAGGAAAAAATTCAACACCGCCCCGATCATCAAGGCCATTACCGAAGGAAAAGTCACCGATTACAAACTGGCGCTTTCACTTCAGGGGCGCCCCGACATAGTATGCCTTCTCAACTCTTTCTGCATAGATGAGATCGAACCCTACCCTGAGTGCATCGCTCTCGTGATACGCGACATAACGCGGGAGCAGGCAGCGGCAGATCTAATTGAGGCGAAGAATGTCGAGATGGCCAAAATGAACTCCGAGCTCGCCCGCTCCAACGCGGAGCTCAAAAAAGTTTCCGAGCTCAAATCCAACTTTTTAAGCATCGCCTCGCACGAGCTCAACACGCCGCTTACCTCTATCAAAGGATACTCCGACATCATTATCGACAACATGAGGGACAAGGCCGAGCCCAACGTTTTTCGGATGATAGAGAGCATCAGCCGGGCAGCCGACAGGCTTCACAAGGTGGTGAACAACATTCTCGATGTCACAAAAATCGAGCAGGGCCGCCTGCGCCTGCGCCCCGAAAACATCGACCTCGCGGCGATCATGCGGGACTGCGCCGAGGAACTGGGCCAACTCGCCGACAAGCGCGGCATCACCATCCGCACAAACGTCTGCGGAGCAGAGCACAGGTTCTACGGCGACAAGATAAGAATGCTGCAAATGTTCACAAACCTCCTGAATAACGCAATAAAATACTCTCCCGACGGCTCGCCGGTGGAGGCCGCCATAGAGGTCAAGCCTGGCAAGTACTACCACATCACCATAACCGACCGCGGCATCGGCATAGACAAGAGCGAGCATAAAACGATATTCGACCCGTTCTACGAAGTGGGCAGCGCCACCCGCCACTCTACCGACTCCACAAAGTTCATGGGTAGCGGAAGCGGCCTAGGCCTTTCAATCGTCAAGGGAATTGTCGAACGCCACGGCGGAAGGGTGTGGGTAGAGAGCGAAGGCACAAAAAAAGACACGTTCCCCGGAAGCGCCTTCCACATAATCCTCCCCCTGCGCTCGGAGATCAGTTGGGACGACGATGAATCAAAAATCTCGGAAAGCAGAATCAGGGAAACCGACGGAATCTGCATAGAGGATATGGAAGAGGAGGAGGACAGGGACAGGCCGGTGATACTCTTCATTGACCCCGACAGGGAATCCACAGAAATAGCGAGCACGACTATAGAAAACGTTTTCGACATACTTGTAGCCGAGAGCGGCGAGCAGGGTCTTATCATCGCGTTCAACCACAAACCGTCGCTAATTCTCATGGACTCGCAACTGCCGGGGCTCGACGGCCACAGAATATGCAGGATACTGCGCTCTCAGGAAGAGACAAAAAACATTCCCATAGCATTCTTCTCCGCCGGCGCACAGGAGGACGAAATCCAAAAATGCTTCGCCAGCGGCGCCAACGATTTCATCGTAAAGCCATTCAGCGGGAGCGAGCTGGTAAACAAGGTCTGCCGGTTATTAATGAAGAAAAAAGAGGACGAAGTCTTCAAGTAGGGGCGAACTGTGCTCGCCCCTACAGACTACCTATTTGTAAATACGTAAAATACATCGTATAATCGCAGCAAAAACTACCGTGTCAGCCTCTCAACGGTTTCCCTGTCGACGTTTTCCTTGAGGGCTTCCCTGAACGAACGGTCAAGCGTTATAGGGTCGGAATCCATACCATCCACGTCGATAATAAACACCGGTGTGGGGTTGTCCAAATAGCCGATAACTTCCGCAGCTTCAAAAGCAAAAGCTGTGCTAGCTCCGCCCCTGCCCCCGCCGCCGCCACCCGACGCCGCTCTCGCTGCCGAAACGGCGTTGCTCTCAACAAAACCCTCTACGCCGGACGCAGTACGCACCCTGTAGTGCCTTCTCCTCGTTTCGATAACTGTGAGGATGTCGTTTGGCCCCACCGTAGCCACAGGCTGCTCAAAAGCCTCACGGGTTTCGTTGGCGTATATGCCGGTATTGGCCCTTCTAGGCTGCATCTGCTGATTACCCCGCTGGGCGAAAGCCGAAGCGGCAGCAACGACGACGACGAGTACTGCGAGTTTTGACCACATGGGTATACGCATAGCTTGCTCCTTGTGTTTTTGATTTCTAGTTTCTGTTTTCCCGATGCCGGAACGCTGCCTGCGGCAACACCCAAGCATCACCCTATTATACAATATAATGAACGCCGGACACAGATGCAAGTATTTTTTTAAAAAAAAATTGAGAAGGGGGCGCGGCTGGGACAGGACCGGCCATTGATGAAGAAACAAAAAGGGGCGGACACTGTCCGCCCCCGCGAAAATAACATACCCAAGCCGCCTACCTCGAAAGCCTGTCGACAGTTTCCCTGTCAACATTCTCCTTGAGGGCTTCCCTGAATGAACGGGTGAGGGTTAGGGGATCAAAGTCTACGGTAGATTCATCAATGATGGCAACTGACCTGTCGCCGAAACCGCCGACAATCTCCGCTGCCTCGAAAGCGTGCGCGGCATTGACTGCGCCCCTTGCGGTTGAAACCGCGCCATTTTCAATAATGCCCTCCACGCCCGGCGCGGTGGTATGCACCTGACGGCTGTTCCGCTGGGCGGAAACTGAAAAAGCAGCGACGGCTACAACGATTACTGCTAACTTTGACCACACAGGTATACGCATCATGGCTTGCTCCTTATGTTTTGGGGTTAAATTTTGGCTTCTCAAATGTCAGGACGCCACCCGCAGCACCGCCCTATTATCAGTATACAGGATTTCAGAAAAAAATGCAAGTGTTTTTTGTAAATAAAATCACAAAAACGCCACGTCCATATCCTTGGCCGCCTTCGCCTCGTTCAGCCGCCCCAGCGGGGTCGTAACCGGCGCCCGTTTCAGCGATTCCGGATCTGTTTCAGCGCATTTGGCGATATCGATCATCGCCGCGATGAACTCGTCGAGCGTCTCCTTGCTCTCCGTCTCCGTCGGCTCGATCATCAAAGCCTCCTTCACGACCAACGGGAAGTAGACAGTCGGCGGGTGTATCCCCCTGTCGATCAGCCCCTTCGCGATGTCCGCCGCGCCCACGCCGCGCTCCGCCTGACGCTTGGCGGTGAGGACGCACTCGTGCATACAGGTCTTCAAAAACGGGACATCGTAGTAATCTTTCAGCGAGTGCATGATATAGTTTGCGCTCAAAACCGCCTGTTCGCTCACCTCGGTTAGCCCCTTGCCGCCCATCATCAATATATAAACGTATGCTTTGAGGCACACCGAAAAATTGCCGTAGAACGGGGCGACGGGGCCGATTGAGTCGGGATAATCGTCACTAAACTCAAAATGCGCGCCGGTTTTGCCCGCGGACGATTTCGCCGCCAGCCTCGGTACCGGCAAAAACGGTTCCAAAATGCTTTTCACCCCCACTGGCCCCGCCCCCGGCCCCCCGCCGCCGTGCGGCGTACCGAAAGTTTTGTGCAGATTCAGGTGCACGACATCAAACCCGCCGTCGCCAGGGCGGAACTTGCCCATTATCGCGTTCAGGTTCGCCCCGTCGTAGTACAAAAGCGCGTCGTACGAATGGGCGATATCGGCGATCTCCTTGATCCGCGGGTTAAAAAGCCCCAGCGTATTCGGATTCGTCATCATCACCGCCGCCACGTTCTCGTCCATCGCCGCCTTGAGCGCCTCAATCTCCAAAATACCCGTCTTTGGATCGGTCGGCACCGTCCTGACCTTATACCCGGCCGCCGCGGCCGACGACGGGTTCGTGCCGTGCGCCTCGTCGGGGATTAGCACCACCGTCTTGCGGTTACCCTTTTTGCGGTGATACGCCGCGATAACCGCCATCCCCGTAAACTCCCCGTGCGCGCCGGCCATCGGCTGCAAGGTAAACGCGTCCATACCGGTAATACGGCAGAGCAGGTCTTCAAGGTTGTGGAGAACCGTCATAGCCCCGTGCGTCCACGACGCGCCGTTATTCATAATCAGCCGCCCGAATACCGGGTGTATGCCCGCGAACCCGCCCATACCCGCTATTTTTTCGCAGATTTTGGGGTTGTACTTCATCGTGCAGGAGCCGAGCGGGTAGAAATTCGTGTCCACGCCGTAATTTTTCCGCGACAGGGCGGTAAAATGGCGTACCGCGTCGAGCTCCGAAATTTCGCAAAGCTCCGGCGGGGACTTACGCGCGTATTTTTCGGGGATGGCGGCGTTAACAGGCACATCATTTTTCGGCAGGGTAACGCCGCGGCGGTTTTTTATTGATTTTTCGAATATTATTTTCATAATTTTATTACCTGCGCCAGATTGTCAACGAAACTGTCGATCTCTTCTTTTGTCCGTTTCTCCGTAACCGCTACGATAAGCATGTTATCGGTATTAACGCCGGCGCCAAAACAATCGCCCCCGAAAAGCCCGGCCGGAATACCCGCGGCGAACCCGCCGCCGACGCCGGCAAGCGCCCTGACACACTCCAACGCGCCCATCGGCAGCTCAACCAAAAACTCATTAAAAATCGGCTGCTTTGAAACTTTCACGCCCGGTACCGACCCTATACGCTCGCGCGCGTAGATTGCCTTATTGTGGCAGAGCGACGCGACCTCCGTCAACCCCTCTTTGCCAATCAGCGAGAGATAGATATGCGCGCGCAACGCGCAGAGGGCGCTGTTTGTACAGATGTTTGACGTCGCCTTCTCCCGCCTTATATGCTGCTCCCGCGCCTGCAACGACAGGACGAATCCCGGCTTGCCGTTCACATCCTCCGCCCGCGCAGCGATCCGCCCCGGCATCCTGCGAACCAGTGTTTTTTTTGTCCCGATGAAACCCAGATAAGGGCCGCCGAACGACAACGGAATCCCAAGCGACTGCCCCTCCCCCACCGCGATGTCAAACCCCTGCTCCGCCGGAGTTTTTATCAATGCCAAAGCGACAGGATAAACCGACTGAATCGTCATCACGCCCTTTTCTTTGCATTTATCGACAATATCCGAATGGTCATCGACAATTCCGAAAAAATTCGGATTCTGCAAAACAACCGCCGCGGCGCTATCATCAACAGCCCCGGCAAAGCCGCCCCTGTCCAAACTGCCGCCGCCCAAAACCGGTATTTCAACGATCTCAATATCCAAGCCCGCCGAATGCGCCCGCAGCATTTTCCTGTATATCGGATTGACACCTTTGTCAACAACGATCTTGCGCCGCGACGTATGCGCGGCCGCCATGTTGCACGCCTCAAATATCGCCGTCCCCCCGTCGTACAGCGACGCGTTTGATATCTCCATTCCGGTCAGCCTGCATATCTGCGACTGATACTCATAAATCGCTTGCAGCGTTCCCTGCGAGAGTTCCGGCTGGTAGGGCGTGTAGGATGTGTAAAATTCGCTTCGCGAGGTTATCGCGTCGATCGCCGCCGGGATGTAGTGGTCGTAAAACCCGCCGCCTAAAAACGACGTCATGGCCGCGGTATGGTTTTTAGACGTGAGCCGCTCGCACTCCGCCAAAACCTCAAGCTCCGAGAGCCCGCCCGTCTCCCAAAACTCATCCGCCGGCGGGGCTAGAGACGCTGGGACGTCCGCAAACAACTCACCAATCGCCGACACCCCGCAAACGCGCAGCATCTCCTGCCGCTGTTCGGGCGTTATTGATACATAGCTCATTTAGCAAGTTTCCAAATATTTGCCGTAACTCGCCGCGTCCATCAACCCATCGACCTCCGACATATCCGCAATCTTAACCGTGTAAAGCCAGCCGCCGCCGTACGGGTCGCTGTTAATCTTTTCCGGCGCCATCTCAATTGTGCCGTTCACCGACACAACCTCCCCCGTAACCGGCGAGAGCAGATCGCTCGCCGCCTTAACCGACTCGATAACGCCCGCCTCGCCCTCTTTCGTGAGGCCCGCGCCGACCTTGGGCAGTTCAACAAACGTAATGTCGCCCAAGGTATCCTGAGCGTGATCGGTTATACCAACCGTGGCCACGCCGCCATCCAACTTAACCCACTCGTGTGATTTTGAGTATTTCAGACCGTCTGGAATCATTGTACTTCCCGTCTCCCTTCCCGTAAAAGGCGCCGCCAGTCACGCCGCCCGTAGATAATATGTTCTATAAAACTATGAAAAAACGCCACCGCTTTTTTCTCCATGTATTCCATTTTCCCGTATAATATACATCATTCCGTTGATGTTATCAAATTTTAATACAAAAAATGGCAGAACGGCGCGCCGACGAAACCACGTTAATAAAAAATGGTTTGACTCTGCCAACACCCATATCGTATATTTTATTAATATGACAAGATATGCTGATGATATCGTTAAAAGGGTGCGTAAAATTCTTATCCCGCATGAGGTTTTTCGGAATATTGACAATGCTTTTACGGCAGTGGGTATAACAAAAGATTTAACTCTTTTTGATATAAAGCAGTTAAAGGTATCTGAGGAAACAGGTCGTATATACTATCGTTTACGTAAAGGAAAATACAGGGCGGTTTTTTATATTGAGAATGATAATATTTTTGTAATAGCATTGGACAAAAGGGAGGATATATACCGAAAATGGCAGTAATATCACTAGAATTAACTCAGGCGGAAAGCGACATCGTCACGTTCCTGACCGATTATTACGAGCGGGATGAGGCCTCATTAATCAAGCATTCCTTGAAAGAATTATACGAGGACATAATTGACAAACAGATTATAAACGAATTTGAGAGGGACGAAAAAGTTCGTGAAGTTAAATTTTTGACAGCTTCACAAATATAATTTAATGTCCGCCCGAGCCGTCGCGTTTTTGTAAAATGGCGGCTGGCAGGCTTTGCCGGCGATCTCGGCCTTGCCGCAAACAATCCGCAATGCCGTGCCGGCCACCGCGCAATTTTTATCAACATAGGCCAGCGCTATGGCATGGCCCAGCGACGGCGAAAAACTGCCGCTTGTCACAACGCCAACCGCCGTCCCGCCACCGTCCAACACTGCGTCCCCCTGACGCGCCGAGCGGCGCCCCTCCAAACTAATCCCGCACAAAATTTGCCCCGCCGCCAACGGGTCAAGCGCCGCGCCCGAACCTATAAAATCTTTCTTCCCCGATAACGCGCGGGAAAAGCCCGATTGCGCCGCGTTTCTGTCTTCGCCAAGTTCATGGCCGTAAAGCGGAAAGCCCATCTCAAGCCTGAGTATGTCCCGCGCCCCGAGGCCCGCCGGAACCGCGCCGGCGGCGACACAGTCGTCCCAAAAATCCCCCGCGGCCTCAACCGGGCAGTACACCTCAAACCCGATCTCGCCCGTGTACCCCGTGCGGCTGACAATCACCTCAGCGTCTCTGTAAAAATTCTTGGCGAAATTGTAAAACTTAATCCCGTCAATCGGCTCCCGCATAAGCCCCGCCACAATTTTTGGCGATTTTGGCCCCTGAACGTCGATCTTCGCCGTGGACTCCGTGTCGTTTCGAAACCATGTAAACTCGGCGGTGTAGTTCTTGAGCTGAAACAGAACCTTTTTTTCGTTCACCGCGTTTGTCACCAACATAAAATCCTTATCGTTCATCCGGTACACGATCATATCGTCTATCACCCCTCCGGCGTGGTTGCACATGAACCCGTAGCGGCACGCGCCGACTTTCATATCCTCAATGTCGCAACTGAGCATGGTCTCAAGCTCCCAAAGCCCGCCGATCCCGCCGACATGAAACACGCCCATGTGGCAGGTGTCAAACAGCGCCGCGCCGGTACGCGCGGCCTCGTGCTCCTTGATCACCCCGTAACCCTCGTAATGCAAGGGCATCTCGTAGCCGGCAAAAGGCGCCATTTTGGCGGAAAGTGAGAGGTGGCGTGGGTGGATAGGCGTTTTTTTCATTAGCGGACAGCTCCGTTTGATGTTTTGGGGGTTGTTTTAATCATCCTGCGTAGCGCTGAGAACCTGTTCTATCGTCGTCGTCCCATCCAACACTTTTTTTAACCCGTCGCGGCGCAATGTGTCAAAACTTCCCCGTTTCACCGCGTAGTTTTTGACCTGCTCGGACGGCAGGCGCTGTATCACCATGTTATTGATGTTTTCGTCGGGGACTAAAAACTCGTAGATGCCAACTCGGCCCTTGAAACCGGTATTGCCGCAAAGACGGCAGCCTTTGGTCTTGTAGAATTTGAGGCCGGGCTTCAGACCAACCCTTTGCAACAGCGTCGGATCGGGGTCGTACTCTTCCCTGCACTTGCACAGGCGACGCACCAGCCGCTGGGCGAGTATGCCGATTACGGATGAAGTGATGAGGAACGGCTCTATCCCCATGTCGAGAAGCCTCGTGTACGCGCTGGGGGCATCGTTTGTGTGCAGTGTCGAGAAGACAAGGTGACCGGTGAGCGCGGCCTGAATCGCCATCTGGCAGGTTTCGGCGTCTCGCATTTCACCTATCATCACCACATCGGGGTCTTGGCGCAGGATGGAGCGCATGCCGGCAGCGAAAGTGAAGCCGGCGCCAGTATTTATCTGCCCCTGGGCGATACCGTCGAGGTTGAACTCCACGGGGTCTTCCATCGTCACGATGTTTATGGACACGTCGTTAATCCGCTTGAGCGCGGCGTAAAGCGTGGAACTCTTTCCGCTACCGGTGGGACCGGTGACGAGCATGATACCGTCGGGTTTGGCGATGGTCTCCTCAAACATCTCCTTCGTCTTGGGTAGAAAGCCGAGCATGTCTATGGATATGTTCATCGACTGCGGGTCGAGGATACGCATCACGATTTTTTCGTTTACGCCGCGCAGCCGCGTCATCACAGGGAACGACGACACACGCAGGTCGATTTCGCGCCCTTCGTGCCTGATGCGGAAACGGCCGTCCTGCGGCTTACGCCGCTCGGCAATATCCATCCCGGACATGATTTTTAAGCGCGAGGTTATCTGTGCCCGCATTTGCAGAGGGATAGGGTTTTGCTCCACCAGGTCACCGTCTATCCGGTAGCGCAGCCTCGTGTAGTTTTCAAGCGGTTCCAAATGTATATCCGACGCGCCGGAGCTTATCGCCTGGTTGACAAGCAGGTTCACAAGCTTGACGACCTGCGCGCCCTCTTCGTCGGTCAGCGGGTCGGCATCGTCCTGCGCCTTCACGACCTCGAGATCGTCCTGCTGAGCGACAACGTTGCCCAAAAGCTGCGTCATCTCTTCAAGGCCGGTTGAGTAGTTTTTCTCTATGGCCGATACGATGCTGCG
>JAITFQ010000126.1 GCA_031281225.1 Chitinispirillales bacterium | reverse complement strand
ATGCCTGTAACCAATGGCAATAGCGATTTCGTATTGGTCTTCGGTTATTGTGAAATTCAAGTTATACATGTTATTTCACATTTTTCGACCGTTTTATCGCGCAAAACTCCCCGCACATGCTGCATAGCGCCTGATCCGCCGGCGGCAGGGAATCTCTGTATTGGCGCGCCTTGTCCGGGTCGACGCACAGCGAAATCATTTTGTCCCAGTCGAGCGCGATTTTGGCGCGTGATATTTCGTGATCCCACTCAATAGCGCCCGGCAGGCCCCGCGCCACATCTGCCGCGTGCCCTGCTATCCGCGACGCTATCACCCCCTCGCGCACGTCCTCTATCGACGGCAGCCGCAAATGCTCCGCCGGGGTGACATAGCACAAAAAGTCCGCGCCGGCCATCCCCGCTACCGCCCCGCCGATGGCGGCGGTGATATGGTCGTACCCCGGAGAAATATCCGTTACTAGGGGGCCGAGGACATAAAACGGCGCGTCGTTGCACAGCGTTTTCTGTATCTGTATATTCGTGGCAATCTGATTGAGCGGAACGTGGCCGGGCCCCTCCACAAACACGCCGACATTGCGGGCGCGCGCACGCTTAACCAACTCCCCAAGGATAATAAGCTCTTCAATCTGCGCCCTGTCGGTGGCGTCGTAAAGCGCACCGGGCCTGAACCCGTCGCCTAAGCTCACCGCGACATCGTACTCCGCGCAAAGGTCGAGAAGCCTGTCGTACTGTTCATAGAGCGGGCTTTCCTTATTATTGTAATGAATCCATTCCATAATAATGGTCCCGCCGCGGCTCGTCGCTCCAGCCAAACGCCCAACCTCCTTAAACCGCGCGACCGACTGCTGCGTAATCCCGCAGTGTAGCGTCAAAAAGTCTACCCCCTGACGGCAATGGTCTTCGATAATGGCAAACATATCATCAGCGGTAAGGTCAAGAACCGATTTTTGATTATTCCGCGCCGCGACCGCCATCTCATAGAGCGGCACGGTCCCGATGGCCACCGGGCACTTCTCAATCAACGCGCGGCGTATCCCCGCCAGATCGCCGGCGGTGGAGAGATCCATAATGGCATCCGCGCCGTAGCGCACCGAAACCTCCATTTTGGTCAATTCCTCGTCGATGTCGCTCAGGGACGAGGACGTGCCGATGTTGGCGTTGATTTTTATCCGCGTATTGCGGCCGAGGGTGAGCGGCTCAATGTTTCGGAGTTTGTTCCTTACAACGACGATAGTCCCATCGGCCATCCCCTGCCGAATCTGCTCTGGCGTAAGTTTCTCTTTTTCCGCGACCTTTTTCATCTCGTCAGTAATTACACCGGCCTTAGCCTGTTCAATACGTGTCATAATAATGCGCTGCCTTGTTTAAGTGAACGATTTACTGTAACTAACTAATATACATAAAAGCCATAGACCAAAGCCAAACCATTTTGATTGGTAACGGCAAAAGCCGACATATCAATCAACCGCTGCCGCCGGCTGGATTTCGGCTGAGGCCCATTATCACTTTTAAGCGATAAAAGGTCTTTTTGTAAAACTGCGGCTTGGATACGGAAAGCGGCTTGATGGATTTACCGTCATAGAGCGAAAATTTGAAATACTTTTTTCCGTGTAACTGAAAAGCACGTGTTCGAGATCATACTCAACGAAGGGTTTGTTTGTACACACAAAAACGCTGCGTATTCCACGACCGCGTAGAAAATCCGCCGAACCACTAGATATCACGCGCCCCGCGTTCAACATCCGGCGCAATGGTTATATCCATATTTTTACGTTGCACCGCTACCCCACCAACAACTGCAACACCCCCTGCGAAGACATGTTCGCCTGCGCTGTCATTGCTATTGAAGATTGCAGCAAAATGTTATTTCTCGTCGATTCCATCATCACCCGCGCCATATCGGCGTCGCGGATGCGGCTTTGGGCAGCCGTTTGGTTTTGCGCCGAAACATCGAGATTCCTTACCGTGTGTTCAAACCGGTTTTGCGTCGCGCCCAAAAGGCTCCGCTGTTGCGAAACGCTCTCTATCGCGCTGTCTATCGTTTCTAACGCCGACGCCGCGCCTTGGGCTGTGCTGATATCGAGGTTGTCAACCCCCAAAGCCGCCGACCGCGCGTCGTTAAGCGACATAAACGCCGTCTGCCCGCTGTTCGCGCCTATCTGCGACATTATTGAACCGCTGAGGTCACGCGCACTGCGTGCGGCGGGCGAGCCTGCCCCGCCGGCGCTTCCGTCGAGAAGGTTCCGCGTGTTAAACTCCGTGGTGTTCCCGATGCGGTCGATCTCCGACCTGAGCTGGGTGACCTCGGCTTGCAGAGCGCGCCGGTCCTGATCCGTGTAAGCCGCGTTTCCGGCTTGCACCGCCAGCTCCCGCATCCTCTGCAACGCCGAGTGCGTTTCAGAAAGCGCCCCCTCCGCCGTCTGTATCATGGATATGGTATCCGATGTATTCCTCGACGCCATACTCTGCCCGCGAGCCTGCGCTCTCATCAACTCGGAGATGGCAAGCCCGGCGGCGTCATCCGAAGCGCGGTTAATACGCTGCCCGCTTGAAAGCCTCTCCATAGCCCGCGCCCCATTCATCAGGGTTTGGGACAACTGTTGGAGATTACCCGCGCCCGAAACATTCGTATTAATCCGCATATTTACCTCCATACAATATAACGTTAAACCACGCATAATATTTCAATAACGAATACATATTTTACGCAAAATCCCTACTTGCTAAAATTAACCCTGACGTTCTTCGAAAAACTCGGGCTCTGCATCCTGACTATGTAAAGCCCGTTGCCAAGGCCGCCGCGGGCGCCCGCGATGTTCATGCTGTAAAATCCCGGATTTTTCACACCGTTGCTAAGCACCGCGACTACCCTCCCCCGAACATCGTATACCTTTATACTTACGTATTCGCTTTGAGGCACCTGAAATCTCACGTTTCCGTTGGACGCGGCTCTCAAGTCAAACGTGAGCGGCACTCTCGCCATGTACTTCACGGATGATATCTCTTCAAACACAGCGGTCAGCGTGATGGGGTTCAGCCCTACGGTTACTTTGGTGCTAACGGCCTCCACATCCTCAACCGCCGCAAGCGATGTTGAGTCGCCGTCCCAGCGCACAAAGACGCTGTTGTCCGGCATGTCGGCCTCAATGTCCACAACCGTGCCGGGGGAGTAGTCGCCGGAGCCGGAACCGCCGTCGACAGTCAGCGCGGTAACGGTCTCGTTCACGGCAAACCAGTCGAAGCGGCAAGCGCCGTCGATGTATTCTACGCGCCAAATAGCCCTGCCGCTTGTGAGTTGCACGTTCCTTCCGATTATTGTCCGATAGGTATTATTACCTCCGGTCGCGGAAGCGGCGATTGTATCGAGTATTACATCGTTCGTCACGTCGCGCAGGATAAGCCTGCCTCCGCCGGACGACGCGTATCTGTAAGATAGCGTGTATAGCCCCGCTGCCGCCGGATTCACAAAGTATTCGGCAAATCCGTCCGCGGTGTTGAAGTTTGCCGCCCGGCCGCCGGTCGCGTTGGTGGAACTGACGCCGGAGACGCTCTCGGCGTATCCGAAAGTATCGGCCTCAATGGAACCGGGGATTGCGAACACACCGGCGTATACCGCCCTGACCGTGTCGGCCCGCGCGGCGGTGGTCACGGTTGTGTTGTTGGAATAGACGCTTGCCGGCGTAAGGCGCGAACTCGCCCAGCGCATGAACCGCCCGCCGGCGTCGGCGTTCTGATTCGGCGCGGTGATATCAACGCTCGTACCCGCTTCATAGCTCCCGCTGCCCGTTCCGTTTATCACCGTGAGGGCGAAAGTAGCCGGAACTGTCGATACTACGATACGGTCTATATCATAGGTACCCGTATCGGATTCAATGCGCCAGACCATTTGACCGTTTGCGATGTTCCTGACCCGCGGGCCGACCTCCTGCCATACCGCCGCGGACGCGCCGTTGCCGGTCGCGCCGGTCGCTGGGACGATTACGGTATCAATCCGCGTGCCGTTGGTCATGTCGCGCACAAAAAATCTGCCGCCCCTCTGTGAAGAAACACGGTAGGTGATCCTGTAAGTTCCGGCTGGCGAAGTGTTCCTCACCAAATACTCCGCCGCGCGGCCTGTCCCGGCCGTCACCCGGGCCGCCCGCCCGCCGGTCGCGCCGGTAACAGCAGCCGCTGTGATACTCGTGGCGAAACCGAAAGAGTCGGCCTGAACTGTGCCCGGCAAGTCGATTCTGTTCATACGTACAGCCGTGACCGTATCCGCGCGTCCCGGGTCGGCGGTTCTGACTGTCGTTGTGGTGAAATAAACATTTTCCGGCGTAAGGCGCGAACTCGTCCAGCGCATAAATCGAGGGTTCGAGGTGGTGGTGCTCGCGGTGATGGTAATGGTTGTGTCCGCCCTGTAATTCCCGCCGCCGGTACCGTTTACAACCGTTAGCTGGAAAGTTGGCGGCGGCACCGGATCGCCCGACCCTATCCTGAAAGTCATGCGAGGGTTGGAAGTCGTTGGCGCGGCGCTTATTTCCGAGATTACCAAACCGGATACGGGGGCATTGGTACCGCCGGTACCGCTGGTACCTCCCCAAAGCCCGCCGGTGGCGCCGTTTTGAGTATGCCAGCGGCGTTGCGGGGTGGAGTTATCGCCCGGCAGCCTGTTAAACAGGTTCCTGCCCGACGCGTTAGTGAAAGTCGATTGAGCGTTCGGATTACCCGTCCCGTTATTCGCCTGCACGATCGCCACCCGCGGAGTACGCCTGTTGGCGCTGGCGTCGTTGGGATCGTAGTTCGCGTTATTGCCCTGATTGTGGATATGCCACACTATAAGCCCCGATCCGGGAATACCCGTGCTGCGGCCATTGGCGAAACGTGACTCTATATAGTATCTCTCCCTGTTGGCGTTGGTGCCCGTAACATCGGTTCTGCGGAACACAAAAGCCGTGTTGCTGTTGGCCTGATGCGTATACAAACCGGGTGCGGCAGTTACATCAGTAACGGTGAGCCACCCCTCCAAATCCCTGAAAAAAGGGTTGGGCATAACGGTGCCGCTCGACATCGTGCAATACTGAACCACGAAGTTGCGGCCGGAAACATACGAGTACAGGTCGGGCCAGTCAAAAAGCATGTGGCCGTTTTCGTGTATGATGACGCCTGTCGACAAAGTTGAAGTGGCGGTGATGTTGCCGGCGTTGCCGAGGCCGGAGAATTGATAATCGTAGAACGGAACCCCGCCTACGGTCTGGCTGCCCCTGTACCATCCGCGGTGCGACCAGATACCGTGCGACCACCTTTGCCCGGAGCGGATGGGGTGGATGTTGAGCGCGTACGCCGGCCTGCTCTTTTGGCCATGGGTGCCGGGGTGTCTGCTGACCCTGCTCGCGATCTCGTTTGCGACCGCGGTATTCTGGTTAAGAATCCGCAATGCCTCCGTAATGAGTTCCGAAACCCGTCCGTAATTGTCGACACCGTCGTAATAGGTAAAAGGCTGCGGCGCCTGCACGAAAACACTTACGTAGTTTTTGACACTCATCAATCCGCTTGAAATATCCTGAAAGTAGCTATAAACCGAGCCGTAGCCCGCGCCGCTCCCCCTGGTGTACTCCGGGCTGTTGTAAACCGAATCGGCGTGCCGCAGCCAGCGGGCGTTAACCTCCCCCGTGGGCCCAGGGAAATCGGGGAACGAAATAAACAGCGCCAAACCAACAACTTCCCTCGGCGCGTGCTGAAAATCATCTTCTTCCGAAGCCGACGGGTTGTCGCCTCCTCTAGCGGCCCTTCTTCTTTCGTGCCTCTCCGCCTTATCCCAAAAGCGGCGGTTCGATTCTTCCTCGCCATCGCCCAGGGCCCTCACGTTTCTGTTCCGCTGTTCCATCACGGACCTGTCGTTTATGCGCAAGCCCCTGCGCGCGGCAGGGATGGGCGAACGGCTTGTAGCCGTATAGCGGACGCCGGTTGATACAAGCTCGGACCCATCGGCGGAAAGCTCCGCGTAACAAATCCAGCCATCCTCGTCGCGGATGAGGGTGAAGCCGTCCGGGCTTTCGGCCGTAGAAAAGAACGGGGTGCCGAAAAGATGTACGGTAACCTCCGAGCCATCCGGCTGCGAAAGCAACATAGGTTCGCCGTTATACCCCGCGGCGGCCAAAAAGACAACAACTGCTATTATCGTAAAAACTTTGGTTAGAAACGATGACCGGCACCCGACAAGAACAAGACGTTCCATAAAATAACGCTCCCTTTTTGATTTGAAAAGGATGATTCGCTACACACTGTATACTATAATAATACCTCATGCCTTGAAAAAGTGCAATACTTTTTTCAAAAAACTGGCGAGACAAAACGATGCTTTGCTTTTCAGGGGAAAATAGAGTATATTTGATTTATGGACACAAACATAACCCAGGACATCCTCGGCATACTCGCCGGCACACTTACTACGGTCTCTTTTTTGCCACAGGTGATTAAAACCTATAGGAGCCGCAACGCCGCGCACCTCTCGTTGGGGATGTTTTTACTGTTTACGCTCGGTGTGTTTCTATGGTTACTGTACGGGGTAAGTCTCGGGAAACTCCCGATGATCATCGCCAACGGCGTAACGCTGGTACTGGCTGGATCGCTCCTGTTCGCTAAATTTATGTTCAAACAGAGCAAATGAACGGGGGGTAGTATGCCTAATTGATCCGCGATATTTTTCATCTGCCGTTCGCTCAAATCACCGCCCTGCAGGTCTCCTAACAGCCTGTTTATATCGCTGACGCGGTTAGCGGTTGCCTTCGACAAACTCAGGCAACGGTCGGGGGGGGATGGCGGCTAACGATTTTCTACCGTTTCAAATTCCGTTGGCTGAAAATCGCGTCAGGCAAAGGCTTGTCGAGCACGACATTCCTCATAATAAACGTCGTCTTGCTGTTCCGCCTCAAAAGATCGCGTACTTCCGACTCAACCGGAAAACGGCGGCCATCAATAACCTCCGCCCTCAAAAGGTTAAACTCCTTAAGCCTCGCGCCGGAAAGAGCGAACAGCTCGTAGCGCAGCAAATCGCCGTTTTCCTTGTCTATCCACAGCTTGCGCTTGGGGTAACTCTCGGTTCGCCTTCTCGCGGTAAGGTCGAGAACCCACGCCTCCCGGCCGTTCAATGTCTCCGAGCCGGCGATCACGGCGTCGTAGCGGTCTGCAAGCGGTTCGTTGTTTATGGCGTCTTCGTAGGACATGTCGGAACCCATCATGGACTCCCGCAGCATGTGCCCGGAAATAAGCATCACGTCTTCCATGTCGGGGGAGAAAACAAAGAGCCTGCCGTCCCGCCTGAGGTATCTGGTGCCCCTGTCTTCGGGGTTCAAAAATTCAATAAAACTGTGGGTGTTTCCCCGGCCCCACGCTTTCATGGTCTTTACAAAGCGGCGGTTGTTATGCTCAATAATCATCTCACCCTCGTACTCAATGGTGTTGTAGACTTCGTTGTTGTCGACTCTGCGCAGCAGTTCTTCCGCCGTGGGGGCGGGTGTTGCTGTGGCTACTGCTATTAGTAGCGTGAGAACTGATATTGATACGTTTTTTTTGGTTATTTGAAACATGGTAATCCTTTCTATGATTGAAATCAAATGTTTTTTATACAGTGTTGCCTTCAACAAGCTCAGGCAATGGCAACGGCAACGGTGGCAGAGCTTGTCGAAGCCACTATTTTAATTACCTTCTCAACGCTTCCACCGGTTCCACAAACGCGCTTTTTAATGACGGTATCAGCGTAAAGAGCGATGCTATTACCACGCCCATCAGCCATGCTTGAAAAAGTTTTATGAGGCTGAATTCCGTAAATATGGCGTTGTTCATCGGCATTTCGCTGAAAGTGTCTCCGTAGAGATCGCCGAAACGAATGGGATAGTGGGCGCCCAAAAATGTTACCGCGCCGCCGATGAGTACGCCGGTTAAGGCGCCGAAGGCTGCGAGGAAAAGCGATTCAAAGAAAAATACCGTCACGATCTCGCGCCTCGTCATGCCCAAACAGCCCATCATGCCGATTTCTTTTATACGCTCGTGGATTATCATTACCACCGTGTTGATGATGAGAAAACTTGCCACGATGAGGAATATCAAAAACATGGCGGTGTAGAGCGGTGCGACGGATTCCATCACGGCGACCCAGTAGTTGTCGCGCCACTCGGTAACGACGCTGCCATCGCCCAGAATGTTCTGCACTTCGGCCGTGATACCGGCGCTTAATCTGTCCTCGTTCGCGAAGATGATGAGTTGCTGCGTCCCCTCACCCATAACAAGCAGGCGTTGCAGACGTTCAAAATCGACAATGATATATTTTTCATCGAACCTGATATAATCATAATTAAAGATACCCGTAATCACCGGGCTCCACATCCTGTCGGAAAACTGCGCGGAAACGGTTTTGAGGGGGATTCTGTCGCCGATTTTAAGCCCGGCTTTTTCGGCGAAAACGTGGCCAATCGCGCACTCGTTTGCCCCGGGCGCGGGGTAGCGGCCCTCAATCAGGCCGTCGTCGCGATTTGTAAGGTTGAACGTGTTGGCGGCCATTTCGTCTTCGATGTTAAGCCCCCACAAAACGGCGTGCTTTACCGTGCTTTCCTGTAAGGTGGCCATTGTGGCAATCCGCGGGAAAACCGCGCGCACGCCCGATACTTTTTTGATCGACTCGGCAAGCTCTCTCCAGTCTTTCCCGTCCGCCACCGGATACTGCACGGGCATGTACTCATTCTCCGCCTCATACAACTCCGACACCACGCGCACATGCCCAAGGTCAAACACTTGCACAAGGTCACGTATCCCGCTTATCATCCCGCCTATATACCCCGAATACACGGCAATAAAAAACACCGCAATCCCCACCGCAGCAAAACAAAACGCCGTACGCCGCTTATTGCGCCAAATGTTACGGTACGCAATTTTAACCAACGTTTTTGTGCCGCCTTGACTGTGCATTAAAAAACTCCTCCTCTAAAAATCAATAAAATATTTTAAAAAATCATTCAAACCTCAAACTATCCGTAATCGGCATTTTCACCGCCCGCCGCGTCGGAAAATACGCCATAAACGACGCCAACACCGTAGCCGTTATCCCCGACCCGAATATCACCGGTATGTTCCACACGCTGCGCATAATGGCGGTAACGCGAAAACCTACGCCCGAATTGCCAAGCGAGTCGGCCATGGCGCTGATGTTCAAACCGTACTCGACCATCGGGTAGTTGACGATACACCCCAATATCATACCGAGAACCGAGCCGATGAATCCCAAAAATCCCGCTTCGAGCATGTAGGCGGTAATCATCTGCCTGTCGGTCATGCCGAGCGCCCGCATCATGCCGATCTCTTTTGTTCGCTCCAAAACCGCCAGTAATATTGTATTGGAAATTCCCAAAAATGATATGAAAAGCAAGAGCGCCGCCAGCACCTGCGGCGCGGTGGTTTGCAGCGCTTCGTAGCCCAAGTAATCTTTCATGTAGTCCATCCAGAAAAATACGGCGAGGTAATCGGGCAGCGGTTCGCCAAGCCCTCTTTCGAGCGCGGCGGCAATGGCTTTTGAGCTTTCGTCGGCGCCGGGAAGTTCGGTGTACGGGGCGTCTTTCCGCCGTATCAATAATTCCGTTACCGCGCCCTCGAGCATCATGCCCGATTCGTCTTGAAGCACGTCTATCGGGATGTAACCTATGTTACCGTTGGGGACGGGATCGGGGCTGTTTATCACCCCCACCACCACTGCGTCCACAAGCTGATTCACATGGCGCACCGCTCCGCGAAATCCAGCGCGTATCATTGCCGAAAGTATTTGATCTTTGCGGGCTTCGTCTTCTTCCGTAAGCAGATAAACGCCGATAAATTCTTCATAAGTATACGCCGCCTCAACAAGTTCCTTATCTTCTTCGCGCAGCGATGTCATGAGTTCGCCTTCCCAAAGCGTCGGGCGTATAGTTTCCGGCACGGCCTTGATGTCGATCACCGCGTTTATGCGCACGTTGTTGCGGTCGGTTGCGGCGATGAGTTCCCAAAGGCGATCGAGGTCGCCGCGCGAAACATTTCTTTTGAGCGCCATCCGCTCGTTGCCTGCGATGTGAGTTTCCGCCGCCACGTTGAAAAGCCCGCCGGACATGTTTGCCGTTTCGTAAAGCGAGCGTATAAACTCTTCGTTTGGCGTATCGCTTTGCGCTGCCTGCCGAATCAGTTCTTCAAGTTCGAGCCTGCGCGGGCGCGTAGGAATGCCTACGCGGAGTTTTTCGGCGGCTGTCGTTCCGATGGCGAGTTCGAACATGCCGTTTTGCGGATAGCGCCCGAAGTCTACATAAGAAGCGTAGTGCAAAACAGATTTTTCTGCGGCGGGGTCAACCGCGTTAAACCGCATCGGCGCGGAGCCGGAATTTGAGAAGAGCGTGCCGTTGAACACGAAGCGCGGGGCGGCGTTAAAACCTTCGCGGTTGAGCGCGTCGCGGTATCTTTCCCAGTTTTTGAAATTTTCGTAACTTGGGAGTTCGTCTTTTCTCTCGAAGTAAAGTTTGGTTTGGAGTTTCGCGGCCGACATATCGTAGTTGACGATGTTGCGGCGTGACTCTACGGCCATGCCGCCGAGCCAACTGCTCATGAAGATATAAACAGCGACGCTTATCATAATCGCGGCGGAGGTCAACACCGTTTTAACCTTGTGCCGCGCGAGATTGCGCAACGCGATTTTTTTAAGTTCCCAAATACCGTTCAGGCTCATAATTATTTCACCACATCGCTTTCGATTTGTCCGTCACGAATACGTATTAAGCGTCTTGCGTAATCCATTACCATTGTATCGTGCGTGGAAAATATGAATGTTGTTCCTTCTGATTTGTTCAGCGCCACCATCAATTCGAGTATTTCGCGACCTATTGTCGAATCTAAGTTTGCGGTTGGTTCGTCTGCCAAAATAATGGCCGGTTTTTTGATGAGCGCCCTCGCGATGGCTACGCGTTGCTGCTGTCCGCCCGACATTTCTTTGGGGCGGCGTTTTGCCATATCGGCGAGACCTACTTCCTTTAAGACTTTGGCGGTGCGTTCCTTAATTTCCTTTTTGTTAATTCCCAAAAGTGTCAGCGGAAAGGATATGTTTTCTTCAACCGACAATACGGGGATTAAATTGTATGCCTGAAAGATGAAGCCTATCTTGTTCCGCCGCAGAAGCGCAAGTTCCTGTTTGGACATTTTTCCCGCGTCGGCACCGTCGACCGTCATCGTGCCGCCGGTTATGGTGTCGAGGCAGCCGGCCAGATGGAGAAACGTAGACTTCCCGCTCCCCGAAGGCCCCGCGATAGCGGAGAACTCGCCGCTGCCGAATTCCAAACTCACCCCGCGCAGAGCGTTCACAACCTGCCCGTCGAGCGCGTAATCCTTTGTTACATTTTCTGCCTTGATGACAACCATTCTATAAACCCCTTTAATCACGAGTATACGATGTATCTCACGCATTAAAAAAATCCAAATTTTTAACTGTGACGGCAACTTGTTTATCTCGGCGAAGCCAACGCCGACAACGCTAGATTTTCTGAATACGCGAAATACATCGTATACTCCAAATCCAAAATTGTCGGCGTTGGCTTCGCCGAGATAAACAAGTTGCCGTCACCAGCCAAAATTGCCGGTTTTGTCGTTACAATTAAAATCAATCCTTTTTTTCTTCTTATAGTTTTTTTATTTTTTTTAAATGTACGGATCAGACCCAATTTACACCCGCTCATATCTTTGCCTCTTTCCTAATCAAACACCTTTTTTTGTAAAACGCGATTCCGTATTTCATGGTGTCGGTGTAGCCCTCGTCTTCCCATTCGTCGGCATAAAGGTCTTATCCATATAGTAATAACCGTTCTCAATCATCAAATCAAAGAACGATTCGCCTATCGGCAGCGGGGTTTTGATTGTTTCGGTGTCCATAGGCGATAATATACATTATGGGCGGGGGGTGGAATCAGAAAATTAACGTCAAAATTAAATTGCACGGCGGGCTTGCACCAAGATAAACAAGTTACTGCGCCGCCACTGGGGGGCGAGGCGAATTTCAAAAAGCAAAAGTTTTTACTGCCGGATACCGGGATCTTTCAACGGCTATTGGGACGGGAGGGGGATATAGCATTGAAGCTACACACCCCATAACGCTCCCTCATCTTAAAATCAACGAATCCCAACAACCACCGACACCCGCTCTCTCTTGCCGTCGACGGTTGTCAACACGCCGCGTACCAGATATGTCCCTTCGGATACCGGTCTGCCGCGCGAATCGGTCAAATTCCATGTGCCGATGATGCGGCGGGAATTGGCGGATTCGGGGGATTCGGGGGTGGCGGGCGACCGGGGACGGTCGCCCCTACAGGTGATTTGTACACGATTGACGACGTTACCGGACGCGTCGAAAATTGTCAATACACCATCATTAATACGTCTGCCTTGATGATAAAAATCTATCCTGCCCGACGACCGCGACACAGGATTCGGGCCGGCGGTGAACTCGCTCGTCAACACATTTACAGGGACGACAGCCGCTTCGTCGATGGGATTGGTCGGCGGGATTAGGCGGTTGATTTCAGATACGGAGACCTCATCCATAGGCATAATGCAACTAAAACCTTCCCATGACTCTTGGCTTAGAGGCATAGGGTAGTGAAGATCGTCGTGAATGCCGGATGCAACGACGACGTTGTAAGGGTAATAACGATAGTCGTGAATGCCGGATGCGGGGACGTACAGGCAGGCTTTGTTCATATCTACGCCATGGAAAGTATCCCAACCGTTTGTAAAAGACGGGAGGGCGGGCCGAAGAACGATAACGGAAGTCAGGCCGGTGCAGTCTGAAAACGCATGGCTTCCGATTAATATCACAGTGGCGGGAATGGTTATGGAGGTCAGGCCGGTGCAATTCTGAAACGTCCAATCTCCAATTCTTGTTACACCGTTCGGAATGGCCACGGAAGTCAGGCCGGCGCAACCCGAAAACGCACTGCTCCCGATTGATGTCACACTGTCGGGAATGATATACGCGCCCTGCTTGCCGGCAGGATATTGTATTAAAGCGGTTTGGTTTTTGTTAAACAGTACGCCGTCGATTGAACTGTAATCGGCATTGCCGGATTCTACATTTATGGAAATCAGGTTGGGGCAATTACCAAACGGGCCGCTTCCGATTGTTGTCACACTGTCGGGAATGGTTACGGAAGTAAGACCGGAACGCGCAAATGCCTCTGTTCCGATTCTTGTCACGCTATTGGGAATGGTTATGGAAGTCAGCCCGGTGCTGCCCGCAAACGCGGCGCTTTCAATTGACGTCACGCCATTGGAAATGGTTACGGAAGTCAGCCCGGTGCAGCCCCAAAACGCGAAACGTTCGATTGATGCCACGCTGCCGGGAATGGTTACGGAGGTCAGGCCGGTGCAACCCCAAAATGCCCATTCTCCGATCTTCGTTACGCTGTTTGGAATGGCTACGGAAGTAAGGCCGGAACCGCGAAACGCGTCAGGCCCGATTTCCGTCACGCTGCCTGGGATGCTGTACGCCCCCTGTTTACCCTCCGGGTATCGTATTAAAACAGTTTGGTCTTTGTTGAACAGTACGCCGTCAATTGAACTGTAATCGGCATTGCCGGCTTCTACATTTATGGAGGCCAGGCCGGTACAACTCTGAAACGCGCGGACTACGATTGACGTCACGCTGTTCGGAATTGTTACGGAAGTCAGGCCGGTTCCCCAAAACACTTCGCTTCCGATTGATATCACGCCGTTTGGAATAGTTATGGAGGTCAGGTTAGCGCAGTTGCTAAACGCGTTATCACCGATTGCGGTCACGGTGTTTGGGATGGTTACGGAAGTCAGGTTGGCGCAGTTGCTAAACGCTCGCGTTCCGATCGATGTCACGCCCTCTTCAATAACCGCCGCATTGATTTGGCCTCTAACCCCATTCCACGGTACGGAGCCGAGGGAGGCATAATTTCTCATCTCCCCCGTCCCGCTGATGGTAAGCGTTCCCGCACTCAGCGTAGCGGTAACATCGGCGCTATTAGCCCCAACGCCGACCTCCCACGTCTGCGCCCCCGCCGCCCCCGCCCAACACATCACCGCAACCGCTGCCGCGGCAGCCAACTTTTTTGTAAAAGCAAACGCCATCTTCATAAAACCACTCCTTATTGTTAATAAATTGTTGACAAAACACCGGCAACTCGACGTTTTTCTCCGACACGCCCGAAGTCTCCCTATATAATATAAAGCCTTGCGGTAATCAGAAGTGTTACTTTTTTTTGAAAATTTTTCATGCCACCATTTTTCATCCCGTGACATTTTTTTGATTTTAATCTCCGGCGGGTAGTATATTATAGGTATAGATAGCCCCTAATCACTCAAAATGGCGGTATTTAATGATAATCGCAAATCCGATATACGATGTTGCGTTTAAGCGGCTTTTGGAGAACAACCGCGTGGCGAAGTTTCTCGTGGGCGGTTTTTATACCGTATTGAAAGCAGGGATAAACGCATGAAACTCTATCATGGAAGTAATCAGGTCATAAAAAATCCCGATTTGGGCAAAGGCAGAAAGTTTTTAGATTTCGGCGATGGATTTTATCTGTCTGTCGGGAAAAAACAAGCGGAAAACAGGGCCAAATCGGCGATATTGCTTTTTGAATGCGGAACTCCGACCGTGAATGTTTTTGAATTTGATGATTCCGCGAGCAACCTGAAAATTTTGCTGTTCGAGAGCGCTGATATTGCTTGGCTTGATTTTGTTTTGGCAAACAGAACAGGGAAAACCGTAATGCAATACGATATTGTTATTGGCCCTACCGCCAACGATAAAACAATTTTGACAATAGATCAGTATATGCAAGGAATGTTCGACCACTTGGAAAACCCAAAGCAATTTGTCATACAACTTTTTCAACCGGAAAAATTGGAAACCCAATATCTGTTTGCGACAGAGAACGCCCTGAAGCGCCTTGTGTTTAAGGAGGCGTACAACCTGTGAATACATACATAAACATCAGCCTCATAAGCATGATTGTCCGCTTGATTGTTGAAAGAAACGATATTGAGGAACAGGAAGCGATATTTGCTTTCTACGACTCAAAAATTGCGGAAAAAGTGGCGGACCGAGATATGGGGCTGTATCTTTTATCGCCGTATTTAATTTATGAGTTGTGGAATGCCGAGCGTCAGACAGGGGATTTCAGGCATTCGCCGTACTTTGGGGGGATACAGTGAAAAAAATATCAGATAAAGCTGAATTTTTTATTTTTGTGCTGGAAAAATACGCGGAAGCGAAAGATATGCCGGCAAAAAATGCCCTAAACCTGTGGAAAGAAAAAGGATTGGTGAGCTACATAAACGGCATGTACGAACAATATCACACA
>JAITFQ010000062.1 GCA_031281225.1 Chitinispirillales bacterium | reverse complement strand
CTTGTGGGGATTTTTCGTTGACAAGCAGGCCCGTTTCGCCGTCCCTGATAACGTCGACAATCCCGCCAACACCGCTCGCTATTATCGGCAGGCCGTATTCCGCGGCCTCTATCAGCACGACGCCCAGCCCCTCCGTATCGCCCTTTGAGTCTACAATCGCGGGGAGGATGAAGCAGCCGGCGGTTTCGTATTCCTTTTCCAGCTCCTCCTTTGAGAGTTTCCCAAGGAACGTGACCTGCCGGGGCGCTTCCGCCGACGCCTGCTCCTTTAACTTCGCGGTCAAATCGCCATGACCGACAACGCGGACCTCAAACTTATCGGGATCAAGCGTCGCGGCGGCTTTGATTAGATACTCAATCCCTTTCCTTTCGATGTGGCGGCCGACGAACAAAACTCGAAACTTACCGCCTACCGAACGCCGCCGGTCTGTATTCAATCCAGTATTCAAAGTTGTTCCGTAGGGGAGGATTTCAACGCCCCTGTTGTAAATTTCCGTAACTTTTCCCGCCGTAAAGGAACTGTTGGCAATAACCGAATCTGCCCTTTTGATAAACTTTTTTAATATTGGGCGGATCCATTTTTTCTTTTTGGCCAGCAACAACTCAGCGCCGTGAAAATTCAAGACAATCGGCGTCTTGCGGAAAATTTTCGCGAAATACGCCATAAACGCGTGTGGGAACGGCCAGTGGACGTGTAGTATGTCGGGTTTTAATTTCAGGCACAAAAACAACGTTTTAATCGAACCGGATATTACATAAGGAATAGCGAGCAGTTGCAAAAAAGGGTTCTTGGCAATTTTTGACGGCGCCCCCTCGTCATGGGTCAAAATTTCCAAATTTGCCGGCGCGTACCTGAACCGGTGAACCGTCACGCCGTCAATAACATGGCTTTTGATAGCTTTATGTGCCGGCGCGGCAACAGCGACGTCACAACCGCTGTGCCTCAGCTCACGCAAGGAAGCCCTAAGCCACGGCACCTCCGAATCCTCGGGATAACGCGGGTATACCGATCCTAGAACCAGTATGGAGAGCGCGCGACGATCATTTTGAGTGCGCATAAATAACTGTATACCTCCGCCCGCCGTTACTTCGCCGCCCCCGCTCCGCCCGCTGGCGCTTTGGAGAAAAAACGGGCGACGGATTCGCTGAAGCCTACTATTATGCTGTAGAAAACCGGAACCACAAACAGCGTAAAAAATGTTGAGGACGCCAGGCCGAAGCATACCGCCGTGCCGAGCGGGCTCATGGTTTCCGAGCCTTGGCCCGTCGCGAAGACCATCGGCAGCAGGCCGAGAATTGTCGTGAACGATGTAATCAATATGGGGCGCAGCCTTGTGCCGCCGGCCTGTATCAGGGCGTCGCGCATGTTGGTGCCCTTGGCGCGCTGCTGATTTATGTAGTCTATAAGCACTATGCCGTTGTTCAGCACTATGCCCACCAAAACTATTACCCCCATAAACGACGGCAGCGAAAGCGAGTGCCCCATTATCGTCAAGCCGATTACCACGCCGATAAACGCGAGGGGGACGGTAAACATTATTATGAACGGCTGTGTAAGGCTCTCAAACTGCGCCGCGAGAATCATGAAAATCAAAACGATGGCGACAAGCAGCGCGAGGAACATGTCGCGGAACGTCGTCTGCATATCCTCAAACGCGCCGCCGTACTGCATGAAATAACCGTCGGGCAGCGACGCTTCCAAGTCTTTGAGCGCGGTCTGAATTTTGAGCGCTTCCGTCTGGATATCGCTCTCGGCCGCCACGTCGGTAGTAATTTGCACGTAGCGTGTGCGGTTTTCCCTGAATATTTGGGTCGGGCCGCGCACGGCCTTTACCTGGCCGATGTTCATTACCGATGTCGACACGCCGGCTCTCGACACAAGCGGCATGGACATAAACTCGTCGACCGTGGCCCTGTCGCGCTCTTCCATCCTTACGCGCACGTCATACTCATCGCCGCCTTCCCTGTATTGTGTCGCCACTACGCCCATGTTCGCGTACATTATGCCAGCTCCGATGTCCGTTACGGTAAAGCCCATCCGGGCGGCTTTGTCGCGGTCGGGGATGATTCTGAACTCTGGTTTGCCGGCCTTCATCGATACGTCCAAATCGCGCAACCCCGGCATCCCGCCCATAATAGCCGCCGCGCTGTCGGCGTAGCCTTTGAGGCGGGCCACATCGTCGCCGAAAAATTTTACCTCTATATCGGAGCCTGCCATCATGCCGGCAGACTTGAAAGTTATCACAACGTCGTGAACATTCGGAAACGACCTGCGCAACTCCTCTTTTACCTGATTAAGCGAACGCGAACGCTCTGCGAACGGCACGAGCCTGAAAAATATCTCCGCCTCGTTCACGTCCCCGCCCATAATGCCCTCGCCGCCGATCCGCGCGCAGACGCTCAGGACTTCGGGTATCTCCATAGCTCTGTCTTCAATAAAACTGACAAAGTTTTTGGTCCCATCAAGACCCGTGCCGACGGGCATGGTAACCAAAATGGAAGACTCGCCCCTGTCGGCGTCGGGCATAAACTCGCCGCCGAGTTTTGTCACTCCCCAGAGGGACGCCGCGAAAAGGGCGCCTGTGCCCAAAACGACGACAAAGCGGTAATTAAGCGCCCAGCCGAGCATTTTTTCGTACTTCGCGCGAATGGCAAGAAGTATCCTGCCGCCGTCATTTTCCGAGCCGCCGCTTTTTTTGTTTGCTCTCTTTTTTGCCTTATGGGCCGTTTTTGCCCCATCCTCGCCGCGGCTGTTGAATATCATAGACGCGAACATCGGGATAACCGTTATGGCTACAAGCAGCGATGCCGCCAAACCCGCGCAAACGGTGATCGCGAGGGGGCGCGAGATTATCCCGGCTATGCCGTCGACCATGGCAAGCGGGACAAAAACGGCGACGGTCGTAAGCGTGGAAGCGAGTATCGCAAGCCCCACCTCGTTTGTCCCGTCGACAGAGGCCTTGATTCTGTCCGACTTCTCCTCGTCCATGTGCCGGACGATGTTTTCAATTACGACTACCGCGTTGTCAATCAGCATCCCCGCGGCAAGCGCGAACCCCGCGAGCGTCATTACGTTTAGCGTGTAGCCGAACGCGTACAGCCCTATGAACGTGGTGATAATCGAAATAGGGATGGCAAGCGCGATAACTATCGTCGGCCGCCAGTTTCTCAAAAATACCCAAAGCACCAGTATCGCTATAACTCCCCCGCTTACCGCCGTCCGCCCCGTGTTGCCCGTGGAAAATTCCACCTGCTCGCCCTGATCGGACACCACCACAAATTCAAGATTGCTCGCTATGCCGGTTTTGAGTTCACCGATTATCTTCCGTACCTGCTTCACCGCTTCGAGCGTATTCGCGCCGCTCTCCTTTGTGACTTCGATCATGATGCCGTCGGCGCCGTTCAGGCGCACATGGCTGCGGCGTTCCTTGTACGTATCCACCACGCGCCCTACATCGTTCACGCGGATCAGCGCGTCGCCCACGACCGCTATAACGGTGTTGCCTATGGTTTCGAGGTCGTCGAACTCGCCCATTGTGCGCACAAGAAATTCCGTGTGATTTATTTCGAGATAGCCGTTCGGCAGGTTTCTGTTCGCCGTGGCCAAAGCGTTCGCCACCATTTCGGGGCCAATCTTGTACTGATCGAGGCGCGTTTTGTTAAGGTACACGTTAATCTCGCGCTCGGGGCCGCCCGTTACCGTCACCGACGCCACGCCCTTGGCGCGTTCGATACGCGGGGCAATAACGTCTTCCAAATACTTTTGCATCTGTAACAGATCGTCCATCCCCGTAACGCCGTACACGAGAATGGGCATTTGCGACACGTCAAACTTTTTTACAATCGGCTCCTCAATATCCGGCGGCAGATCATTCCTGATGAGGCCGATGTTGTCGCGTATGTCGATCCCCGCCATATCAAGGTCCGTCCCCCAATCGAATACGACGGTTACTACCGACAGCCCCTCCGATGACGTGGAGTTCAGCTTGTCGATTCCGCTGACGCCGGCTATCGCCTCCTCAATCGGCCACGTTACGAGCTGCTCTACGTCTTCTGTCGCCGCGCCCCTGTAAACGGTAAATATCGTAAGCGCGGGATAGTCGATTTCGGGCATTAGTTCAAGCCCGAGCCGGAAATACGAAATTGAGCCGAAAAGCACGAGTATCAGCGTAAACATGCTGATCGCCACACGGCGCGTTACTGAAAACTTTGGTAAATTCATTTACTTGTATCCTTTTTATCCACAAATTTTTAATTGTGAGTATACGACGTGTGTCCGGCGCATTTACTCGTGTGTCCTAAAAATTCAGATTATTGAGTATACGTAAGGCACATCGTATACTCCAAGTCAAAAAATATCCGTAACCAAAACTTCCGTCTCTTCGGTCAACAGCGCGTTGTTGCTGAAAAGAACGACGGTGTTCTCTTCAAGACCCTCTAAAATTTCCACGTACCTCAAAGTAATGAGGCCGGGCCTGATCAATACCTGTTTTGGCGCGGCGGCGAACGGCGCTTGATTGTTCTCCACCGTAAAGACGAACGCTTCCCTGTCGCCGCGGACTACTACCGCCGAGAGCGGTACCGCGAGGACGTTGTTTCGGGTTTCAATGGCGATCTCGACTTTCGCGAACATCCCCGGCCTCAGCTCCCGCTTTTCGTCGACGATGTCGATCGTCACGCTGGCCGACCGGCTCACGCGGCTAATCGAGGGGCTTATTGTCGATATCTTCCCCTCAAACAGCCTGTTTGGAAATATGTCGAACGTAATTTGCGCGGACTGGCCGTAGCGCAGGTGCACAAGCTCCTGTTCGGAGACGAGCACATCTATTTTCATTCTGTCGAACTGCGCGATTGAGAGGATGCCTACGGTTCCGTCGTACCCGGGTACGCCCCTGTACACTTCGCCCTCGTTGACGTACTTGCCGATAATCGTACCCGAGAAAGGCGCGCGCAGTTCGATGGAGTTTTTGAGCTGTTCGTACTCGGCTTTCGCCGCCGTAAACGCGGTTCTGGCGTGCTCAAACTGCTGCTGTGTGACGCTTCCCCTGCTATGGAGCGAGGCCATACGGTTATGGTCGGCCTCAAGCTGCGTAAGCCTCACCTCCAACTGCTTCAACTGAAAATCTTCCAACCTCGCGAGTATCTGCCCTTCTCTGACCTCATGCCCCTCTTCCACATATATACGCAGTACGCGGCTGCCCGCGGCTGCCTGCGCCGGCGCGATTGCCGCGCGCCTGTGCGCGTCTATATCGCCCGAAAAATTAAGCGAGCGGACGACATCGCGCTTAACCGCGGCGACGCCCTTAACGGGAAGCACAATCCTTTTGACATCGTCAAGCGAGTCATCCCCGTCTCCGCTGCATCCGAAAGCCGTAACAAGCATCATACCCACAGCGCAAACACAAATAATTTTTTTTAATTGTGACGGCAACGCCGACAATTTTAGATTGTTTGATTGCGTGAGATTCATCGTATGCTCCAAATAAAAAAACATTATTTTACCTCCGTGATTCGGACGGTTGTGTTTTCGGACAGGGTGATGCTGTTGTCTATAAGGACGACGGCGCCTTCTTCTATTCCCTCTAAAATCTCGGTTAGCTCTTCGGTGGATTGCCCTGTTTTCACCTTTACTAATTTGGGCGTCGTTTCAAACGGCGCGGGGCTGCTCTCTACTGTAAAGACGAATGTCTCCCCGCTGCGCGTCACTATCGACGACGTTGGGACGGCGAGTACGTTTTTAGTGTTGCCGACGATGATTTCGACCCGCGCGAACATTCCGGGTTTCAGTTTATGCCTGTCGTTTCTGACCTCTATCGCCACGCGCGACGTGCGGCTCATCCGGTTGAGCGCGGGGTTGACCGTAAATACCTTGCTTTCAAAAACCGTATCGGGGTAGGCGTCCGTCTTCACGTTCGCGGCCATCCCAGGGCGCAGGTGTACAAAATCGTGCTCCGGCACCATCACCTCGATCTTCATCCTGCCAAGCTGCGCGATAGCGAGTACGCCGGCAATACCGTCGGCCCCGGGCGCCCCGGTGTAGACTTCGCCCTCGTTCATGTACTTGCCGATGACCGTCCCCGCGAACGGCGCACGCAGCTCGACGGAGTTTCTGAGCAGGTCGTGCCCCGATTTAGCGGCGGTGTGAGCTGTTTTCACCTGCTCGTACTGCTGGGCGGTGACGCTCCCCCTGCTGTAAAGCGCCTGCATACGGTTGTAGTCGGCTTCAAGCTGTTCGAGCTGCGCCGCCGATTGACGGAGCTGGAAATCCTCCATCCGCACGAGCACCTGCCCCTCCCTCACCGCCTGCCCCTCTTCCACAAATATACGCTGCACGCGGCTCCCCATGACGGCCGGCGCGATGGCGGCGCGGTGGAACGCGTCGATACTGCCCGAAAAGTTGAGCGTCCGTACAATATCGCGCTTCGCGGCGGCGGCCGCGGCGACCGGCACCGCGATTTTCTCCGGCTCCGCCTGAACGGCCGCGTCGTCTTTCTTGCCGCCGCACCCAGCCCCCGCCGTTAACGTCAGGGCCAGCGCGCAGAGCAAGTACAGTTTTTTACCGATTTTTTGCGTTGACATTGTCAAGGCACCTTTTTTGTTAAATGTTATTCGTTAACCAAAAAATCCAAATCCGCCAGCCTCGAATAAAAATTGCTAAGGGAGGCGTAATAGGAAATCCCCGCCTGCAAATACTGATTTTGCGCGTTGAGCAGTTCGAAACTCAAAAGCATCCCCTCCTGATACTTGTCGTAGGAGATTTCATAAGACCTTCTGGTCTGTTCGACGCTTCTGCGCCCCACATCTATCCCCTCGAAAGCGTCTTCAAGCGACGCGGCGCTGTTTCTTACCATCAGGTCTAAGCCGATGCGCAGGTTTTCCATGTTTAATTCGAGCTGGCGCATTTGGGACTGCGTCTGCCTCAGCCTGTGGTTAACCCTGCCGCCGTCGTAGATGTCCCATTGCAGGCCGAGCGTCAGGGTTCCCTG
The DNA here is from genome assembly GCA_031281225.1 of Chitinispirillales bacterium. Classification (GTDB taxonomy): domain Bacteria; phylum Fibrobacterota; class Chitinivibrionia; order Chitinivibrionales; family Chitinispirillaceae; genus GUT77. Next base: position 2,391 of record JAITFQ010000062.1, on the reverse strand, counting down.
ATTGTTCCACGTAAAATTCCCCGCGTCGCCGCCCGCCGACTGGCCGCCGCTGTACCCTGCCGCCGCAAAAACCGTGGGCAGGTTTGCGGCTCTTGTTATCTCCATCGATATTTCGAGAATTTTGGTCTGCTCTTCAAGCGCTTTCAGGTCGGTTGATATGCTTCTCGCCTGTGACTGCATTGATTCAATGCCCGGCAGGTTGAGCGCTTCGGGGGTTTCCATGCTGCGGACTAATACGATGGGCGTGTTGACTGGCAAGCCGATGAGCATGGCCAGATAATCACGCGCCGCCGCCGCGCCGGTCGCCGCCTGCTGGCGGGCGAAACGCTGGTTGATAAGCTGTACCTGCGCCTGCAACAGATCGTATTCACCGCGCACCCCGACCTCCACGGCGTTGCTGATGTCCCTTACGAGCTGTTCCATGAGGGATACGGCCGAATCGAGCGCGATTACGCTTAATTCCACCGCGAGGGCCTGGTAGTACGCCTTTGTGACATCGCGCCTTATCTCACGGACAACGGTTTTTTGCTGCCACTCGCCCGCGACGCGGCTCTGCTCAGCGATTCTTTGGGCGTTCTGTACCCTGCCGCCGGTGTATAACAGGTGGTTTAGATTGAGGCCGACGTTATAGATATTTCCGGAAAGGTTGCTGTTTAGCGAGGGTAAGTTCGGTACCATTGCTGCCAAATCGGCCATGGGGTTACTGGGCTGCGGGACAAGCCGCGTATACGACGCTTGCCCCGTAAGCGTCGGCCGCCTCGCCGTCGCCGCCTCGTCAATCGCCGCGTCCATCTCAGCGAGCTTCTCCGTAGCGGCCCCTATCCGCAAGTTGGACTCAAGCGCCATGTTGATACACTGCTGAAGCGTGAGAGCGTCCTGCGGGGTATCGGCGGCCTGCTGCATGAACCCGGCCTGCACGGCCTCCACCCGGAGAGCCCCTCCGGTCAGCGCGGGCTGCGTGGGTTGCGCGTCGTCCGCCTGGGCGGGTTCCATATCATTATCATTGACGGGAACGATTTCAGTCTCAACCATCGCGCCGTCATCAGCCGGTTCCGACCATGAAACGGCTGGAATCGCCAATACTGCCGCCGCTAACAAAATTTTCATATACCTGCCCATCAACTGCCCCTCCCCGTCTGCGGATAATTTTTCAAAACCAAACGTTATAATATACATTAATTTAAGATGATAAAGTTAAAATTTTATTTTTTGTAAATTCAAACAAGCAATCGTATACCTGAAAGATACAATACCGCGCTCTAAAAAGCAAGACTTTTTTGAAATATTCTCGTGCGCATGTAAAATTAATGGATTTGCCACGAACAAGATCGACACGGCGTCAACGTGTCGACACCGCGTCGACACCTCCAAAACCGCCGCACACTACCGGCAACCTTTGGAGGCGATGTCCCCGGTCAGGTTTTTAATTGACTCGGAAAGGTTTTTGTTGGACTCGGAAAGATTTCTGCCCGATTCAGACCAGTTTTTGGCTGATTCGGACAGGTTTTCTGTTGACCTGGACAACGTTTGAATCGTAGTCTGCTGGGACAGCACTATTTCTCGAAATTCAGTATAGTCTTTCCTCAAATCCGCGTAAACATCAGCCAAATTGGGGGTGGATGTTATCGAACTTAAAGCCGAGGGCAAAGGCACCCCCTTTTCACCGTCAACAAGGTCAAGCAAATCCCCAAACGCCGCCCTCACCGAATGCAAATCCCCCGCCTCAACCCGCGAACGAAACTCCCCCCTGAACCGCTCCGACCGAAACAGTTCCACAAGCCCCGCGGTAATTTTCTCCGACGGCGGATAATCCCCCGCCTCAAGTTTCTGTATGGTAGGCTTCGAAACCCGCAATAATTGAGCAAATTCAACCTGCGTAAGCCTGTAAGCGTGCCTGATGGCCTTGAACGCGTCCGCGTAATTCATGCCGTTCCTCCCCAAAAAACAATTTATACAAATACGCATAAAAAAGCGTATTTATTGGTATCATTAGCAATTTTGCCATTTCTCCCCTATATACAAATATAGTAAAACGCATGGGGTCGTAAAAGAAAATAATTAAGCGGTTGATTTTTGGTTGAAAAATGATTATTTTACATAAGGTTGTTTTGAAGTCGGCAAAATAGTATATTCTACGGGGTAAATGTCCTAAAACGTAAACCTTTATAGTGGAAGCGGTTTGGAAATATGAGTGTTGAAACAGTCCATGCCTTGGAAGATGTAATAAAAAATGAAAGCCTGCTCCAAAAATACAATTTGGATAAAATAGGTATCTTCGGCTCGTTTGCTCGTGGTGAACAAGCGGGAGACATTGATTTTTATATTGATTTGGAAGATTATGACCTCAGAAATTTAATAGGTCTAAAAAAAGACCTTGAAAAAATGACTCAA
>JAITFQ010000098.1 GCA_031281225.1 Chitinispirillales bacterium | reverse complement strand
CGGCGAGGGCGGGAGATGAAAAATTGCATTCTGGCGTCGGATACGATGTTATAAATCATATCCGTCTTATCAACATATATGGCATCCGCTTTGCGAATACGCTCAAATACCTGTAAACCTGTTGGCAATTTTTGCATTTATAGCCTCTCCATACGGTTTTTTAACGTGATTTTTTTAAGAACTTGTTTTCATTACGTTACGTCGACCCGCGCCCCCGCCTCCTGTTTCGCTCCTCACGCCTGTTTCTGTTTCGCGGGGCGGGCTGCTCTTCGATTAAAATATTACCGGCTTCCCTTGCTTCAAGTTCACGCGCTTCAAGCGCTTCTATATTTGCGGGGCGAAATTCTGTCATGCCCTCTCTGTAAAGCGCTAACGAATCCTGCGCTGTCATTTCGCCAACATCGCCATGGGCCGATGATTGGTCTGAGGCCGGCGCGGAAAATTGGCTGAATTGGGCGGCGTCGATTCCGTGTTGCAAAAAATTGTCTATCTGCGAACGAAGGTTTATACGTGTTTCATCTATTATCGTCACATGGGTCGGCATGTTATCGTCTCTGTATCTCGCTCTTCCCAAACGGAACCTCATGTTGTCTTCCGTGCCTGAAATATTAACTCCCATTCGGAACGGGATGGGCGAGCGGAGTACCGATATGTGGTAGCTAAACGACATATCGAGATTTTGAACGCCGCTTACCGCCACCCTGTAACGATCCATCTCCATTACAAATGGGAATATCCGTATCTGATTGTCGCTTATGAGCATTTCAACCGAAATGCTGTCCACTAAATTTTCTTCGCGGTTTCTGAAGCGTAAGGCTTTTGCTATTTCGGCAAAGTCCTTGCCGTCCAAAAGCACCATATTTCTGCCGCTGATTCTGCAAGAGGCGTTTATGCTCGGCAACATTATATCCATTGTCGAATCGAGAGCCATCGTCGCCGCGAGCTGAGCGCTTACTATTCCCCTAAATGACGACAGCATGGGCGCAAACTCGTCGACTGCCGGAATAACAGATATGAAATCCTCAACCTGTATGTTTTTGAATTCAAGGTCTAAGCCCAATGTTATGTCCGTTCTGCTGCGCGTGGCATAAAGCGCCGTCAGGTCTATTCCGCCCATGCTTGTTTGAGCGGACAGATCATTTAATTGCAAAACCCTGTCGCGTATAAGCAAACCGCCGGTCAATCTGTGTATCGCTATGTCGGCGTATTTTCCGTTTCTGATATCTAACTTTGCGTCGATGGATATGTTGGAAGGCATTACAACCAACTGCGGGGCCGCTTCCGCGCCTTCGCTCATCTCTTGAAGCATCCTTTCGAGCTGGTCTTCGTCTTCCGCGCCCGCTATGGCTCTTTTCTGCTCTTCGGACGACTCGGCGAACGCGGCTCCCGCCTGTATCGCCGTGAGCAGCTCGTTTATGTTGAGAGTGTCGGCTTTAATTACCGTTTCTATTCTCAATCCGCGGCCTGTGTTCATCGCGCGGCGTATGTTATCAATTTTCCCCGTGATATTTATTCTCGATTCGCCAAGCGATATGCCGATGTTTTGCAATGTGGCATCGTTGCTTGTGAAAAGCAGGTCAATATTTTGCAGGCGGGTGGATAGGGGAAACATGGGCGATACCATTCGCCCGCTGCGCGATTTTATGCTTCCGTCCAACGCCCACTCCCGAAGCAGCGCCCCCACTTCCGTGTTGCGTATGTCGATATCTTCGCCCGCGAAATCGTCGGGTTCACGACTTTCACGGCGCAGCCTGCGGGCGTGCGCGGCGAGCGAATCGCGCTCAATCTCAGGAAACAATATTTGAAGCGAATCTAAATTTACAGACCGTGTTCTTTGTTGATTCGGGTCGTTTCGATTCGCCGTGAGCGCGATGTTCGCGTCGCGAACGCTGAACCGGCTTCCGTCCGTCCCCCTTACGCTCAAACGCGCGGCTTCTGTATCGAAAGTTATGGCGGGCAGAGCGCGGTTCTCCCTTTGCCCTCTCATTCTTAAATTGGTTTTTACTTCGCGCAAGGTTACCGTCGAAGAATCTAACGCGGTGTATTGCAGCATACCCGCCGTGAAAGTTCCCGACATCGGTATTACGCTTTCATTGGCGCCCGCCAAGACATCGTCCGACGAACGCGCCGACAGATTAACATTGTTAAACGCCACCGTTTCACGGCTCGGCAATCTCACGCGCGCCGAATCCGACCTGAAATCAATGGCTATCTGCCGCCTTTCCTCGCCTGTTCTTCCGCTTACCCGTCTGTGAGTTGTGTTCAGTTCCAAATTGGTTCTTTCTACCATAATACTTATTGTGTCCTGCGGAATGCGAAGCCGCACCCTGTCGGCGTTAACCTGTACGATAAGATTGTTTCTTGCCAAATCCCGTTCGTTAAGATGGCTTAGCAAAAACGTTCCGTCGGCTTTGAACCCTACGTTTCCGCGAGCGGTTATTCCCAAGTCTTCCGGCGCAAACTGCAAAACTTCCCGCAAATTGGCGGTGCCGCTCAGGTTAATCGCGACATTGGGGTCTTCAAGTATGTTTGTCGCGTTCAAGTTTCCGTTTAGCGTCGCCCCAACCGCTTTGAGCGCGATGTTTCTGATGTTTATTCCGGTGTTTTGGGGCGAAGCGGGATCAAAACTCAATGTGGCGTCAATGGCAAAGTTTTCCACTTTCGATTCTTCTGTTTCGCTCTGTTTATATGTAAGGCTGCCTTCGGGTATTCTGATATCGGCGACGACCGCGGGCATTTTGCCGTTTTCCGCAAATTCGTATTTGCCCTTTATTTTCGCGTCGAGCGTAATGGCGATATTTGTCTGTATTTTATCTACTTCGTCGCTTATGCCCGCGGGAACAAGCGCCAGCGCCCTTTGTATGGGCAGCGCCGTGATTCTTGCTTCAAGGTCTGCGTCGAGCCCGTCTTCCGCAAGCGCGAGCTTTCCGTTAAGCTGCAATTCGGGTAAATTCGCGATCGTCAAGCCAAAATTTCTGAACCCTGAAAATTGAAAGTTTTCGGGATTAAGCAGAAGCCCCCCGCTTAATTTTAAGGGAAGCGAATTTGCGAACACCTGTTTTTCGGCCGTCGCCCAAACCGTAGCGTTTATTTCAGCGTTGTACTCGCGGAGATTTTCCACCGCGCTAAAAGCCGCCGAACTCAGCAACAACCGGACGCTTGCGTCGTCGCTCTTAAATTCACCGTTAAAGTTCACATCGGAAATCGCGATTTTGCCGATTTCGAGCCGCTCGGTATCGGGCGTAAATTTTCCTTCCACAAGCGCTTTGCCGACTGTGGCCCGCATGGAATCGGAATGTGAAATATGCTTGAATTCGATCTGTGAAAGCGCAAAACTGTTGACTTCAAGCCGTGCGGTATCGGGCGTAAATTTCCCTTCCAAAACCACTTCGCCGATTGCAGCCTGTGTATCCATAGAATCGGCATGTGAAATATGCCTCGCTTCGATTTTTGAAAGCACAAATCTGCCGGCTTCAAGCTGGGCGGTATCGGACGTAACTTTTCCATCCAAAAGCACCCTGCCGATTGAGGCCCGCAAGTCCATGGAATCGGAATTTGAAACATGCCCCACTTCGACTTGTGAAAGCACAAATCTGTTGATTTCGATTTTTTCCGTATTTGGGGTGAGTATTCCGTCAATTAACAGGCTGTCGAGCGAGACCTGCGAGTGCATATTCATTGTCTCGGAATATGAGCGGAAGTCTAATTCAATCTGGGAAGCAAAAAACCTGTGAATTTCCATATTTTCCATATCGGGCGTAATGTTCCCTCTTAAACGCAATTGCCGTTTAATCGCCGCCTGCAAGCTTATGGAATCGGGAACGGAGGTGAAAGAGATTTTTGCGGGCCCTCTGATCGAGAAGCGTTCTATATTCAGTTCAAACGGCATATCGTCTGCCGTGTTGGCCGCTGCGGTATCGGCTTCGGTTTCCGCAAAGATTTCCCAGTTGGCGCGTCCCGAGGGCGATACGTACGCGTTTACCGTCGGCTGTGAAAGGCGGATGCGTTCTACGTTTATGCTGCCGCCAAGTAAGTCCATGGCATTCAGCGACACCATAAGTTCGTTGAAGCGTATCAAAGTGTCTACGCCCTGCGGATGATACGCCAAATACGCCGTATCGGCCCTCATTGCGTGGGAGATAATTTGCCCTTCCACGAGTTTTATACTGATTTTGGGAAATTCTTCCCGTATGGAAAGTTCAACAGAATTGAAGCTGACGTCGGCGTCGAGAAATTCGGTGATGAACCTGTTGACTAACGGCGTAAGCTGCGCCGGCCTCAGCATATAAAAAACCAACCCGCCCGCCGCCGCCGCGAGCGCGATTATTACAACAAGCGAGATTATCGTCCATTTCAGCGCTTTTTTCATATCCTGAACATAAATATAATAAATTCCTCCGCCCACAAAGGATTTTTTTTTGAAAATATTGTGACTCCACCCACACCATCACCCTACTCCGTCGCGCGGGCTCCACGAACCGGCATGACCGCCTGCTATGACTGCTAACGGGGTGAATGCGGCGCGGCGTCTCAATACGACAAAAAAGGTGGTGAAAGTTAATGCTTATATCGCCCTAACGGATAATTGGGGATAATATACGGAAAAATCAAAATACAATAGGTCTAGTGGAAAATTTGGGATAACGCATTACGTAATTACGTAATACAAAAACTTTATCCTCTCTAAAAAAACTATCAGGTGAAGTGGGAAAGGGATATTACATAAAAATTAGAAAGGTCAGGGGTTAACAGGCTATAATAAAAAATGGCATACCGCCAGTTAGGATGCTAAATTATATAAAATGAAAGATGATCTTGAAAAACAACGTTTTTGCAAAAAAATCCCCCCTTATGGCTTATTCTGCCATAAGGGAGGATTTTATTTTTCGAGTTTATCTTACCTACACCGCTACTAACAGCCGCCCGCAGGACAAGGCGCCGGCACAAAGGTAGATTGACCGTTGTCTGAGGTTCTGTAAAATGAACCGGCCTGACCCTTGGGAATCTCGCCGACACAGCGGCTGCATTGATTAGCGATGGCAGCGATGTCGGCGTGGTCGTTACTCAGCCTCGTGAACGATCTGAAATCACCGCGCTCATACCCCATAAACGAATTGTGCATGAAAACCCCGCTCGATGTTACGACGTACAGATAATCGGTCACATACGGAGCGGCGTCGTAATTACACCGTGTATCGGGTGGGTTAACGTTCCACGGACAGGTTATCCTGTTTATTATGCGTAAAAATGAATTGTTGACCGTAAACCATTCGCCGTTGGCAAGCATCGCCCCGCTGACGACGAATCGGAATTCATCTGCGTCTACGTCTTTTCTGTAATGGTGCGCGCTGCCCCGGTTGATTTGGAGCCATCCATGATCCGGCCCGTCAAACAGCCGCTCGTCTTGACCCCTGGCCGACTGCGGTATGTTGACCATGTCTATCATCTTGAAATCGGTCTCATAGTCGTCCATTGATCTGGCTAACTCTCGACCGGTCATCAGGCCGGCTATGACAGGCTTGGTAACGCCGGTCGCAGCCTCCTTCACCAATCTTCCCGCCCCGCCCGCGGTGGAAATAAACGACGCGTCTGTTTCATTAAGAAAGATGTACGCGTATCTTGTGATAGTCGGAGCCGGGCCAAAACCACCCTGCCCGGGAGTCGGAACAAACATAAGGGTGATGTTATTTGAAGTGAACCACTGGCCGTTGATTACACGAGCCGTCCCGAAGTTAGTGGTCATAGTCGCGGTACCGTCTTCCCAAAGCCTGAATTCGGTAGGCATCCCCATGCCCCCGATCCATCTGGCGTCGCTGCCTGTGATCCATCGCATGTCACGGTAAGAGTTCACAGGTTCCGCACCCATCGTTGGCGCATAGAGTTGACACGGATGAACATAGTCCGGCGGCAGGTCCATGGTTGCCGAGAGAGTCAGGCGTAGCGTGGGGCCTATGCCTTCTATTGAACGGATCAGGCGCCCTGTTATGTTATCGCCGGTACCCTGAGCGTTGCGCCGCGTTTTCTGATCGTGTGCGCCGCTACGCACTCCTACGGGGTCTGTTCCGCCCGTATGCGTGGCATTCCAAGTGTTATACGCCCACTCTTCGGTACTGCCCAATGTCAAACTGCCAAGATGATTTTTTGCCGCGTACTCAAACTCCGCCTCGGTCATCATGCGGTAATTCCTGCCTGTAAGCTGGCTTAACTTGCAGGCGAATTCATGAGCGTCGTACCAGGTTCCGCTGGTAGGGCCGCCGCCGCCGAAACCGCCGCTAGATGAAGTGCCCATCACGGCATTCCACAGAGCTGTCGTCACCGTGGCCGCGCCGATAAAATAGGGGCTTACCGTGGCGTCTACGGTGCCAGTGTTAGCCGGACAACCGCTGCCCTCGCAACCGAGCCTGAATGTGCCGCCCTGAATGAATACCATGTTAAAAGAAGCGGTAACGCCGTTCACGGTCACGGTTTCGGTGAAATTAGCGAGCGCGGTCTGCGTGACCGGGGTCATTGTAAACTCCTGCGGCGGATTGGCCCCCGCCACCGGCGTGAACTTGCGCGAGTAGGTTATATGTCCGGCCGCTTCAACGGTTATCGTCCACTCCCCGTAGTCCCATTCTGCCGCCATTGCTCTCAATAACGGATTGGCCGCGCCGCTAAACGCGACGTTGATATTGAGCCTGCTGCCGCCGTGGGTTATTTTGGTTGTGAAAGTGTTACCGTTTGTTCCCTTAACAGAGAGCAGGTAAACGCCGGCGGGAATGTTGGAACGCGATATGCTGTGCGTCCCTCCCGACGCGGACAACCTACTGTTCAATACTTGCCTGCCGTTTACCGAGTGCAGGGAGATTACCGCATTTTGATACTGCGGGGCTTGCAGGTTGAGGGTAACATTTCCGCGGCTGTGGCTGATTTGCGCCCCGCTGCCCGCCTTAGCCTGCGAGCGGTGTGAAATTGATGTGGAGTTCAGCTCCCGGCCGACGAGCTTGATGTCGAACGGTCTTTGGGTGTTGGCCGTTACGGCTCCCTGCGCTCCGGTACCACGCCCCACCGAGGGCGGGACTATCGTGACATTCGCTGCCACGTTCACAATAACCGGAATTTGCGCGTCCGCCTCCTCCTGTGCAAATAGTCCGCCGGCCGCAAAAACCGTTACAAAAAGTAATGCTTTGATGGTGCGTTTCATAAACTCCCCCATACGCCTGTTAAAGGTGATTACTGCGTTATACTAACTGAAAATATAAGCAATGCCAAATGGCGGCGCAATAAAAAAATAAAAAATTAATCCAATTTGTCCATTAGCCTCCACTGTTATAGTTGTTTTTCCTTTACATTTACATCTGAGGCAAAAAGAAGAAACGCGAAAAAAAGACACGGCGATCGCGGGAAAAGGTGCGCTCATCGCGAAATTGATGGCACAAATCGGCAAAGCATGAGGGCTGTCTACTGCCCCTGCTCACAATTAAGAACGACGGCGGCGGCGCTCATTCGTTTTTTTCTTTGGCTCGGTTGTGCCTAACATGGCTCCTACTACTGTGTCTGACAGAGATGCTATGTCTCTCATTGTTTGAAGCGAGCCTGACGATCCGCCGGTAAATACGGCTTCGGCAGTTTCCACATTGATTATCCGGGCGGAAACCAAAAAGCCGTCGCGGAGGGGTGTTATGTTGGCGACGCATATAAATTCGACGCCGTACTGCCTGCCGAGTTCGCTAATCCGTTTGTCGTCTATTTCGACGCTGTTCAGCCTTGCATGTTCGCTGCCTATCTCCGCGGTAAACTCGTCTGAGCGCTCAATTCCGCTGTACCGCCCGCTGTTGACAAGCGACGCAAGCATAGCCGTACCCAACGCCCTCTTTTCGTTTTCGGAAACACCGCCGGTCACGTAGACAGCGATTTGCGGCTGGCTCCCGCCAGCCCCGTGGGGATGAACCGCATCCGCCCACGCAGACGGGAATGCACAAAACAGTACTGCAGTTAACAGCAAAAACGCACTCATAGAATACCTCCACCATCGCGATTTTCTGATTTGAACTGTGGATAAAATATTATCCAGCGTAGATTCCACAGTTAAACAATATACTATATCACACCGCCGCGGGTCAAGGGGGACGCCAAAACTATAAATTTCATTTAATATTTGTCGTCCGAAATTAATCTTTTCGAAGAAAAAGTTGTTTGAAAAAAGAAAAAATACGCCATCCGACGACATCCAAAAGCCTGTAACTATGTGGTTTTTTGATGGGTTTTGCTTTAACCTTTAAATTGGAGGCAGCCGCTATGCTGACAATAGCGCAAAAATTCAAAACGGTAATTCCGGCGGAATTGCGTGAATTGCCGGAAGTGGAGTATGTGGTTTTCTATCCTTTTATCACAACTATCTTATACTCGTCAAAATTTCCATCCGATGAAACAGTCGGCTAAACTTGCAATGCTTATGAATAAATTGTATCTCTCATCTTCCATGATATTACGGGCATAGGCCGACAATTTAGGATTGTTCTCTACAAACCATATAAACGACTGCGTGTCTATTAATAAATTTTTACCGAGCATTACATATAATCCTTAAAATCTTCCAACGGCTCGTTAAAATCATCGCTCATCTCACCGAAAGTGCCGCTCATACAGCCCGCGTACGGGTGTTTGCGAGTAGAGAAGTCGTCTTTTGCATTTACAATATTTGCTGATGAAAGCAAAAAATCGACGAAATCCGCCACCTCCTGCTGTCTGTATAAAGGCAACATCTCAATTTTTCTATCCAACGTAATCACAGACATAAAAGCCTCACTTATAGATTAAAGAATCTACTACTAAATATAACGTATGGCGATGGGGAAAGCCAAATTTATTTTCAGGGTGAGGCAAAATATTTTTGACGATAGAAAAAATTATTGACCGCCGGCAACGCCGTGATTTATATTAGGTGACGGGTACAGCGAAGAATGTGGCTTCGCATAGATTGTGAATGTTATATCTTAGAAGGGACTAGTACGGAATTACCCATGTTGACTAACACAGCACTTATGATTATATATTGCATATTTACAACGGCGCCAACTTTTACCCAAAAACGGCCTCTGTCGCCTCAAAAA
>JAITFQ010000042.1 GCA_031281225.1 Chitinispirillales bacterium | reverse complement strand
TACCGCCCGTCCTACTCGTGTGACATCCGGCAAATGCATAACCCTCCCTTATTGGCGGCATACTCGCGACAGGCTCCATCCCAGATATCGTTTGCCTGACGACAGGACCGCGTCCGTCGTAGCCAAAATTATATGTGATGCTGTATAGGTTATCGAGACTCCCCGTAACCGCAGCGTGAGCGTCAACAATCCCAAAACCGAAACCGTCCAGGGCAGGGACACGACTCATCGACGCAAGCAGAATTTCACGCACTTGTGCCGGCGTGTAATTCGGCCTCGCCGCCATTACTAACGCAGCCACGCCGGCAACGTAAGGCGTCGCCATTGATGTACCGCTGAATTCATGATATTCACCATCTCTAACTGTACTCAAAATACGACCGCCCGGAGCGGCGATATGCACGGAAACACCGTAGTTTGAAAAATTGGACAACATATCCCGAGCATCCGTAGACGCAACCGAAATAACATTCGGGGAATCGTAGTTCGCCGGATAACTGAGGGTGAAGTCATTGTTGGAGGACTCGTTTCCTGCCGCAGCCACAAATACACCGGGAAAGTTCCGGATTGTTTCTAATTCCAATTGCGAGGAACCAGCACCGCCATAACTGTTGTTTAAGACGTGCATCCCATGAATAGTCGCATAATTTATCGCTTCAATAACACGGTCGGTGCTCATCTCGCTATTCGGACTGTCCTTCTCGGTAACGCCTAACCACGCAAGGCTTACAGTCCAGTTGATACCGGTAATCCCCACTCCGTTATCCCCCCTTGCGCCGATAATGCCAGCAACGTGGGTACCGTGGGAACTCATATTGTCTGTTGGAATACCGCCCATCCGGTCAGCAAAATTATAACCGTGAATATCGTTTACGTATCCGTTTTGATTCGGATTAGGATTAATCCACAAATTATCAACCAAGTCAGGGTGCGCTCCGTCAATGCCTGTGTCGATTATACCAACGATAATATCTCTGCTGCCGGTCGTAATTTCCCAAGCCTGTTGCGCGTTCAATCTATCTAGCGCGTATTGAAGATCAAACATCGGGTCGTTTGGCGTTCTTAGGAGACGCCGGTAAAAAACCGGCTCCGCAATCTCCACCGCCGGATTAGCATTTAGCCTTTCAAGCGCGTTTTTTACGGCTTCCTCGCCAGTTTCTTTAAGCGTCAGGACATATATGTTGTTATGCCTACCGTTGGCGCTCGCCCTCGCAAGCGCGGTTACGTTCGAGGTCTCCCGCGACGGGTTAAGCAGACGCAGGCTGGAAATAGAAACCCCGATATCAGGTTCCGACGCTGCCGCAGCGGGCGAGCGAGCGAGAAAGTTAGCCGACAGTTTTACGAGTACGCGGTCATGAGCAAAATCCGGCCTATTGCCCGACACTTGCGCCGTAGCAATCATCGAAAGCGCAAGCACCGCAAGCGCCGCCCCAACAAACCTTTTGCAATTCCAAAAACCCATACCATGCTCCCTTACCTAAAATCCACATTCGCAGAAGTTAGTTGAATATGTGCGGTGGCCACGTTTTCCCGACAGTTTCGGCCTGTCGCTGTCTTTTAAGGTGGTTCCGTTGTTTCATGTATAAAGATACTATTTGTACATGAGTATGTCAATATTGTTTTTGTTTTTGATGTTGACGTTGTTTTTGACTTTGGCGTTGCGCTTTGCCCCCCGCGGGGGGCAAAATTTTTCCGCATGCCGAGTAGTCATTTTTTTACGCCGCCATCAAATTGCCACGCCCCTCAAGATAAACGTCCATTGGAAGCCTGTAATCCAAAGCCTGATGCCATATTTGGGTATTGTTAATGCTTGAAGAACGCATCCAATCCGGCTCGGCCACGACCGTCCATGCTGATACTAATCGTTCCCTTCTCCTTCAATACGTCGATGAAATCACTACTCGTGAACTGACTCCCCTGATCGGTATTGAAGACTTCCGGGACACCATAATTCGCGAGCGCTTCCTTCACCGCGTCAACGCAAAATGATGAATCAAGCGACGTAGAAAGACGCCACGATAGCACGCAATGGCTATACCAGTCAATAACCGCTGTAAGGTACACGAAGCCATTACGAAGCGGAATATAGGTTATATCCGTACTCCAAACCTGATTAGCCTTGCTAATCTCGACGCCGCGCAACAAATAGGGGTAAACCTCATGCGCGGGATGACGCTTAGAAAGGTTGGGCTTGCGGTATATCGCCGCAATACCAAGCTGCGACATTAGCTCCGACACCTTGTGACGACTGGCTCTAACCCCAGCATGGCTAAATTCGACCCGAATACGGCGCGTACCCCACGTTGGACGCTTAGTATATATCGCGTCAATACGCTTCCGCAAATCGTCATCACGAGCGCTAAATACCGGCTTGTAGTACAGCGACGACCGGCTGACCGATAACAGTGCGCACTGCCGAGAAAGGCTTAAATCCGCATCCTTGTTCACCATATCGCGCCTCATATTGTGCTGCCACACATTGCGAGCGCAGCATATTGTACCAACAGGGGCGATTAATACGTTTTTAAAGCGGCTCCTGTCCTATCTCAATATAATATGGAACAGGATTAGCGGCACACATTACGTATTTTTGCCCCTCAAGCGCCTCCAACGCCTCGGCTAATTTTCCGGAGTTGTGGTAGTTGAACCTTTCCCAGTATGCCTCTTCGTCGAGTTTCTTGCGCTCTTCGGGGTTTGTGCCGATGTAGCTGAGAATATCGAGCATCCGCTTGTGATACGCGGCTTCTCCGGATAAATATAATTATCCCCCACCGGCTGCGCGTGATATATATTTTGTTTTACCCTTAAAAATATGGCAGAAACAAAAAACAATGGAAACGAAACATCCTTATTTGGAAATGATAGCGAACCGCGAACCCATTATTTTCGACGGCGCGCTCGGTACGGAAATCCAGAAGGCCGCGCCGTCTGTGGAAGACTACGGCGGTTACGCCGGCTGCGGCGAGTACCTGAACATCAGCCGGCCGGACATCATCGCGGCTATACACGTGAAATATTTGGAAGCCGGCGCGAACGTCCTTGAAACAAACACGTTTGGCGGGAGCCGCCCGAAACTTGATGAATTTGGCCTGGGAGGCCGCGTACACGAAATCAACAAAACCGCAGCGGCGATTGCCCGCGAAGCGGTGGAAAAATTCGGCGGCGGCAAACCGAGATTCGTCTGCGGCTCAATAGGCCCCACCGGCTTCCTCCCGTCGTCAAACGATAAGGAACTGTCGGCGGTTAGCTTCGACCAACTCGCCGATATATATAAGGAACAGGCCGCAGGCCTTATCGACGGCGGCGCGGATATGCTTTTGATTGAGACGTCGCAGGATTTATTAGAAGTACGCGCGGCGATTTATGGCATCCGTCAATTAAAAACGGAGCGGTACATCCCGCTGCAAGTACAGGTCACGATGGACAGCGGCGGGAAAATGCTTTTGGGGAGCGACGTAAAAGCGTTCCTCGGCGCGGTGGAAGCGATGGGGTCGAATGGTGTTGATGTCGTCGGGCTGAACTGCGGCAGCGGGCCGGATGAGATGGGGCCGTGGATAGAAAAATTGTTAGAACTGTCGACGCTGCCGATATCCATGCTGCCAAACGCCGGTTTGCCGCATAATGTTGACGGCAAGGCCGTTTACAAAATGGGAGCGGACGAGTTCGCGGAAAAAATGCGCGTGTTTGTTGTGGAAAAAGGGGTGTCGGTGGTCGGCGGCTGCTGCGGAACCGCGCCGGAACATATACGGGCTCTCGCAAATATATTAAACGCCCCGGTGAAAAAACGAGCGGGCTGCCATACGCCCCTACGGCGGCGTGCTTGTTTTCTGGCAACCGGAATATCTGGCGCCGATTTGGAACTATTGCCAAAACCGATAATCATCGGCGAACGGCTGAATACGCAGGGCTCCAAAAAAACAAAGGAGCACGTGATAGCTAAAAATTACGACGAGCTCTACCATATCGCACAGGAACAGGTTGATAACAACAGCCATTTAATAGATATATGCGTAGCCGCGAATGAACTTGATATTACCGAAGCGGAGATGATGGGGGGCGTCGTCAAATTTTTAAGCGACAGAATCAAAATCCCGTTCTGTATCGACACCACCGAACCGCCCGTGCTCGAAGCCGCGCTCAAAAAAAGCCCCGGCTCGGTGCTCATCAACTCCATAAACCTCGAACACGGCGGCAAAAAAGCGCGGGAGATACTCTCATTAGCAGTTGATTTCGGCTGCCCCGTCATTGCGCTTACAATTGACGACGCCGGAATGGCCGCGTCCGCGGAGCGCAAACTTGAAGTCACGCGGGCAATCAAAAAACTTGCCTGCGACGAATACGGCCTGCCCGAACACTTTTTATACATCGACCCCCTCGTATTCACGCTTGCGACGGGCGACGCCGACACCGCAAACGCAGCCTTAGAAAGCCTTGAAGCGCTGCGGAGGATAAAAAAGGAATTTCCTGACATCCGCACCGCGATGGGCGTGAGCAACGTATCATTCGGCCTTAAACCGGGTATGAGGCGTATACTTAATAATTTGATGCTGCGCCACGCCGTAGAAGCCGGGCTCGACGCCGCGATTTTTAACCCGCTGCACGTTGACGATATCAACAAATATGATCCGGCAATACGTGAACTTGCCGATGATTTGCTTTTTAACAGACGCCCGGACAGCCTGCAAAGGCTCGTTGAGCATTTTGAAACGGTATCAAAATCATCATCACCCAAAAACAAGACCGCTATTAACAATGACGCTAACCAACCCGAAGACCGCCTGCGCTCCGCCGTAATCAACCGTGACAAGCGGAACCTCGCGGAAACAATCAACACGCTGCTCGAAACCCGCTTGGCGTCCGATATATTGAATACTATCCTGCTCCCCGCGATGTCAAAAGTCGGCGAGCTGATGGCGGCGGGGGAGATGATCCTCCCGTTTGTGCTCCAAGCCGCAGAGGTGATGAAAGAATCAGTATCCATCCTCGAACCGCATCTAAAAGACGGTGCCGGTGCGGCCAAGGGCAAAATCGTGATAGCGACCGTCTACGGTGACGTGCACGACATCGGGAAAAATCTGGTCGCGTCTATCTTGCGCAATCAGGGTTTTGACGTCATAGACCTCGGCAAGCAGGTGTCAATAGACACCATCGTCTCCGCCGTACAGCGCGAAAAGCCGGACATCCTCGGCCTCTCCGCGCTCCTTGTCACCACGAGCCAGGAGATGGGGAAGTGCGTCAGGGAGTTTGCGCGGCTTGGGATTGATACGCCCGTGGTCATCGGCGGCGCGGCGGTCAATAAGGATTTCGCTTCGCGCATATCTATTATGGAAAGCGGCGGCAAATACGCCGGCGGCGTCTACTACGCCAAAGACGCTTTTGACGTCGTGAAATTGTTCGACGGGTTAGGCGATAAAAATTTATCGGTTGATAATGGGGAATCCGCCCCCAAAGTAGTCCGCCGCCCCAAGTCGGGCGCCGCGCCAAAACGCCCCGAATTCAAATACGACTATTTCATGGAGCCCCCCTTCCACGGCACCGGCGAAATTTTGCGCTGGGACCCCGAGCCGCTCCTTGCCGCCATAGACCGCGAGCGGCTGTTCAAATCGTGGTGGGGCGGCGGCGCCCTCAAGCCCGACGATTACGTGAGCGCGCAAAAAGAGGAGTTCGAACCCGTCTTAGACCGCCTCTCCGCCGAGATCATAAACGACGCGTTAGTCGACGCTCGCGCCTTTTACGGCTTCTTTCCGGTCATTGCCGAAAACGAAAAACTCACGTTTCTCGATCCGTCCGACAATCACACCGAGCTACTGTCGTTCGTTTTCCCGCGGATGGAGAAAAGTGGCATATCCCTTGCCGACTACTTCCGCCCCGAGGGCGACATTGTGTCGGTGCAGGCCGTAACCATCGGCGGCTGTCTCGGCGAGCGGTGCCGCGAGCTGCTTCTGAACCACAACCGCTACAGCGACGGCTACTACCTCAACGGCCTCGGCAACTACCTGACCGAGACCGCCGCCGACAAGGCCACCGGCGAAATCCGCCGCGCCCTCGGCATCCCAAGAGACGCCGGCCGCCGGTACAGTTTCGGATACTCAGGAATGCCCGGCTTAGAGGAGCAAAAACGCCTTATCGAGTTCTTAGGCGTAGAGGAACGCCTCGGCATCACGCTGACGGACGGCTTCCAAATGCAGCCAGAGCATTCGACAATAGCGGTTTTCGCGCATCATCCTGACGCGGGGTATTTGGTGTGAGACGGGGGTATAAATCATCACCGTTCTTGAATTTGTATTGAAAATTTGTTATATTCGTTATTTAATAGTGTTTTAGAATGAAAAAATATATGAAAGAAGAAACGCTATGCAAATTTTGGAAAAAAACTGGCATTTAGTGGAAGAGATGACTGAAAGACTTAAAAAATTAAAACCTCATAAGGTTATTCTGTTTGGTTCCTACGCCGATGGCAATCCCACAGAAGACAGCGACCTTGATGTCGCGGTTATTTTGGATTCAAATGAAATTTTAGAAACATTTACAGAAAGAATGAACAGATCGCGCCCCGTATCAAAAGCTGTTCGGGAGGTTAATTACAAAATTGCTATGGATATACTGGTATATTCCAAAGCGGAAGTGGATTATTTAATTAGAGAAGGGAACGATTTTGTAAAAGAGATAGAAAATAAAGGAAAGGTGTTATATGAAAAATAAGACTGCCGGCTGGTTTTTTTTTGCCGAAAAAGATATGCTTATGGCAAAAACAGCGATAGATTACGCAGAATTAACGGGCGGGGTCGCTTTCCATTGCCAGCAGGCCATTGAAAAATATTTTAAGGCTTACCTAGCGCAACATGATAGGGAAATCCGTAAAATTCACGATTTGTTGAAATTATATTCTGAAGTAAAAGAAATTCGCGATTGGGGCTTAGATGAGGATTTGCTCGAAGATATCAGCAAAGTATATGCCGAATCCCGCTATCCGGGAAATATTGGCATAAAACCTGATGGCTTGCTGCCTACAACAGAAGATGCGCAACGTTATTTGGAATTTGCCCAAAAGGTAGAGGCTGTTTTTAAGGTGTTGGTGGAATCGCCAACCTCCCCCGCCTGACCCCAAAATCGTACCGAAACCCACCGTCCTCTCCTTGCCCGCAGATAATATTCGGCATCGGCGGCACGCCGTCGCAGGGGGGGATCACCGCGAGGAGGCGGGGGCGGAATAGCTCCCTTACGGTTAGAATCTCCTCACGGCCGGCGGACGGGACGACGAGCAGGTCTAACTTTTCCCAAAATTGCGACCGCGCCCCGTCGGGACGCCACTCAAAAACCGCCGAATCGCACACCAGCGCCGACGCACCCCAAACCGTCAGCAAAACCGCCCGGAGGTCGTCACCGAACGGGTAGACGCTTTGCCAGACAGCCACCTCGCCGCTTACGGAGTCGGGGAGCGGCAGGGCCTCGTCCGGCGGCAGCGCGCCTGAGACGAAAATTTCGCTGATAACTGCCGTATCCCGCCCCGCGAGGCAGCTAACCGCATACCCCCCCGCGCCCCCCCCGGCGACGCGCACGAGCCTCACGTCGGCGAAAAGGCCGCCCGCGCCGTACTTGCCGTACCAGATAAGCGCCACGGCCCCCAAAATAAGCAGGACGAAACGCACCCAGTGGCGGGGGCCTAAGCGGCTGCCGCTGAAGCTGAACTGGTAACGCTTGCGGAGCTGGTCTATGCGGGTTTGGTGGTTGATGGGCGGCCCTCTGTCCCTTTCCGATACACGCTCCCGCGCGGCAGCGTGTAAAAAATACGCGTTAAAAAAAATGATTAGGTGTCCGCATCATATATATTATAGGAATATATCACCAAATAAACAAACTGTACCTTTTTGACCGGAGAAACAAACATGAAACCAAACCGTACCCCGCCTATTGCTGCGCTCGTCAATCTCGCTATGCTTGCTACGCTCACGTTGCTTGCTACGCTCACGTTGCTCGCTTGCACGCCTGCTGTCCAGACCGACCGTCCGGCCACCGCCGCCCCTGCGGCCGCGGCAGCGGCTGACCCGCGCGCGGCTGCCGATATCGCGCCCGACACGTACCGCGCCGCCGGCACACAGACGTTCCTTGACACGCTCAACCGTGGTCGGGAACTCGCCCTCTCCGCCGACGACTTGCCCGCGCTCGTAGTTGTAGCGCGCGAAAATCCTGCGCCGGCTGCCGCCGCGAACCGCGAAAACGAGGGCGGGGAGCAGCGGTTTCGGATACAGATACTGGCGTCAAGCCAAATAGACATGGTCAGAAGAGAGAAGGCAAACGCTCAGGAAACTATCGGGCAGCCAGTATTCATGGCGTCGGAACAGTCGCTGTTTAAGCTCTACGTGGGCGATTTCGGCACCCGCGCGGAGGCTGAGGCCGCGCTGCCGGAGGTGAGGAGAAAGGGCTACGCGGACGCGTGGATCGTGAGTACGAGGAATTGAACGGTGAGGAATTATTACGGACATCCGGTGGAGTCTACGGATGGAATAGCCGGGGAATTGCGGCGAGCCCCCGCTGAGGGAACCGACGCCAAAAAAATAATAATAAAAATCTTTACAACCTTGATTTTTTATGATACAATATCCTATAGACGAATTGTACATTTTTATATTGACTTTGTAAAAGGACATGTATTATCTTGAATGTACTTGGGATATTGTAGACCCAAAGCCTGTAACATGTAGGGGGGCAAAGGGATGAAAATGCAATATGTTGAGGGATTGAGCGGGTAAACTAAAATCTAAATGCCATATTCAAAGGAGGTTGGTGATGGAAAATAGGACGCGTTTACCGAGTAGGTACGCAGTCGGTGTGCTGGGGCTGTTGATTTGCTTGGCGGGGGGGGCGTGGGCGCAAAGTTTCCAACCTACCTTGCCGGTGGATGTCACTTTTTATGATTTTAGGTCGGACAGGTCGAACCCGGAGTTTGAGCAACCGCACAATGGCGGGCTAAGGCCGGGTATGATTCGGAATACGCTGGACGCGGATAACAAGCCCATGGTGGTGACTGGGAGCGGGTATCATTTGAATCAGGGGATTAGGTTCTGGTTCAGGAACTCGTCCGATCTTAACAGCTACAACATGGCCGCCCCCGCGCATAATGAGAACGGCCGGGGCTATTTGACACCGTTCAGGCCGATTTACATCTATCAGAATAACTCAAACTCTTTCAATGTCCCGCCGCCCGCTGTGCGCGAGGCAACCTCTAACATGGTTAATAACGGTCTTAGGGCTACTAATGGGGGGTGGCAGCACGGGAGTACGACACACCGTTGGTATGGGAACGCTTACGCAAACACCGCATTTGTCCCTGCGAGGCCGCTTGAAGGCGGCACGACCATCGCTGTGGACGGAAATAATGTGGCTATTAGCGGCAGCAACCGTGATGTGACGCATACTATCAACAACGCGTTTGAGAACAGGGTGATCCCAGCGACTTTGAATTTTCGCCTCATAGATGCCGCAAACGGTAGATACGAGTTTTGGCATGATGACTTTTTTCCGATGAGGGAAAGCTGGCGGAATTCGAACAATTCCGCGGCAGGAACCAACTCAGACCGGAGGAGGGGCTATGTCACCGGCTTGCCCACGGGTACATGGCCGGGATTCAATACGGGGACTGGTGCCAACGGTGGTAAGTGGGCGTCACACAATACGAACGATCAAAATGTTGTGGCCCAGGGTTTTGGATTCACCATGGAATTGGCAGTTTCCTTCAGAATGCAACCCGGTGCTGAATTTGTGTTTAGCGGGGATGACGACGTATGGGTGTTTATCAATGGGAATTTGGCCCTTGATTTGGGTGGTGTGAAGGAGCGTGAACCCGGTTCGATATGGCTGGAGGACTGGATTCCGCGCGACGCGACAGGGCTTCAGGAGTTGAGAATGTTCTATGCCGAGCGCCACTCCACAGGTTCCACGATCCGTATCACTACGAACCTTGCCATAGAGAGACCCGGCGGGATTGATATCATCGTGGCGGGCGATACCATGACTGCCGGCGTTCCCGAGCCCGCGACGGCCGAGGTAGTTCTTGAGACCGGATCTATACTTACAAACTACACCGGCGGGAATTTCAGGTGGGGCGCGTTTGACGTAAATGGTTACAATACTGTGCAGAATGGCCATTTAACAATAAACACAAATACCGGCCGGCCCGACTCAATAACCGTAACCGCCAATATCGCTTATACCACTATACGGATATGGGGTACGTATACAGACAGCACAGGTTACTGGGTAACCGACACCGCTGACGTTTGGGTCAAACCAGGGCCTGCCGCAAGGTTGCAGATAGAGAATTCTCAGGACTCCGCCTCAATCCTGCGGGACCCGAATTTTCAGCGCCATTTAACTCAGATAACGATTCCGGCCACTCAGGACTCCGTTCAAAACTTTTTTGCCATTGTGCGCGACGCGTTTGGCAACTGGGTTGGGCGGGCGGATGTTGCGGGCGGGAGTACGCACCACTGGGTTGTGGAAGATGAGAGTATTGCCCGCGTAACGCCCGCCGGGACAGCGCCTCCGCGTACCGAGGGGAGGGCGATCAGGGTCGCGGCTTTTGGGGAAACGCCCCTCAGGGTCAGAAACGCCACCAATACCATCGTCTCGCCGCCTACGATCATAACCATCGCCAATATCACCTACGATGGGATACGTATCGTCGTGTGGAACGGAACGGAATATGTGCCGGTTACGGAAGTTCGTATGCCTGCCGGTACCGACACCACGCTTTGGGTTGAGTTACAGCGCCGTACAGACGGGGGTGCCGGATCGTGGGTCAGGACTGAGCCGGTTTCCTGGAGTTCGGTCGGCGTGCCCGGTTTGCCGCAAACGCATCCCGGCATGCACGTTTCCTGGGGTATAACCCCGACGGGGCCGACGTCCGGTACCGGCGGCAGGGTAACGGCTACGCGCGGATCCTTGACCGCTTTTGTAACAATTATCGTTGACGCGAGAGATCCGGATGGTATGAGGTTCTACAACAGGCGCGGAGCGCCGGCTACTCCGGCGACGCCGATATCACAGTACATATTACCCGAACCGTTCCCCGCGGCGGTGAGGCCATACGTAGTGCCCCAAGCGTCCGTAACGCTAACGGCTGGGGCGTCGTTGCCGATAGTCGCAAAAATGTTCACGAGCGCTACCGTTTTCAACGCCGATACATGGCTTGAGGCTCTCGAGAATCCCAT
Source organism: Chitinispirillales bacterium (assembly GCA_031281225.1). Classification (GTDB taxonomy): domain Bacteria; phylum Fibrobacterota; class Chitinivibrionia; order Chitinivibrionales; family Chitinispirillaceae; genus GUT77. The sequence continues at coordinate 9,977 of JAITFQ010000042.1, read as the reverse complement.
GGCCGACAGGGCGGGTTGGTGGACATGGAGTTTTGTGCCGGGTTCCAATACAACCCGTGCTACGCTCTCGGCAACAAACGGGGACTCAATTATGTTCCGCAGCACCGCCGCAACCTACAGCGCAAGCGAGTTTTATCAGGTGCGGGCGGTATTCAATAACGGCAGTGGAATCATACGGCAGGCAGATATCCTTATCAGGGTTGTTCCTAGGCTTGTGGATGATCCCAACCCACGTCCCGATGATCCCAATCCGCCTGATCCCGACAATCCTACTGCTACGAGGACAGTCCGGTTGGTGATAGAGCCGAATGACCGCGGGCTCACAGAGTCGCCAAATAGTCCGCAGAGGATGCCGGAAATAGTGATTCAGGGGGAAGATCTTAACCAAAGGCCGGCTTTCGCGGTGTTGCGCGACCCGTATGGAAACTACATCACCCCGTCAGGCTCGCCTATTCCTTCCGGATACCTTGCTGCCGGTGGGGATAACACGACGGGGCCGACCGTATGGACGCCGGCAAACGACGCGGGTCAGGCTATAATTGTGGCTAGCGGCAGAACGGCCTTGGGTGAAGGGCTTGTTAACAGAAGAGACCCGACGGGCACTGTCCCCCCAATTCCGATGATAGCTTTTGACCAACGCTTTAACGTGAGGGATACCGCGTGGGTGCGGTTGCTCGGTTACGGCTACGACACTGTAAGGATTGTGATAACCTGTCCTGACGGGCGTGAGCCGGAGATTGACGGCCGGTGCTTTGTGAGGGGCGATACCTTAGTCATAACCACCGATGACCTCGACACTATGTTTACTTACGGCCGGCGTGACGATTGCGCGGCTGGCGCGACGCATACCGAAGGGGGCGAACCTTGCTGGGAACGGGTCCAGGTGGATTGGGACCGTGACGGCGGTTTGGTCATTTCTTTCCCCAACCCGCCGAAAGGCGACGATATGTGGCCGCTCACTCCGCGCGGCCCCGGAGACGGCTGGATTAGGATCACAGACAGGGACGGCCGGACGGATTCCGTTTGGGTGGTAGTCACTGCGGGTCCGCCGACTAGAGCCGAAATCAGGATTCTCACTCCGGCAGACAGTATCATAGCCGGTTACCCGATACGGGCAGAGATAACCTACTACAACAGTACAGGGATTATCAACGAGTGGAATCCGAACTGGACGAACGGGCCGTCGATTTTCAGGGATACCTTGGGCATGGGTTCCCCGAACGTTACCACGAAGCCGACTGTGAACAGTTGCTTCTTAACGGGGCAAGATCTCCGGCACGCCGAATTACCGGGCTTGTGGGGTGAATCGAACGCCCAGTTGTGTCCGGCTAACCCCAATACCGCCAGGGACACCGTCACGTTCTTCATATACTATGCGGCGGATAACCACCAAATCAGGTTTAACGAAACCTTAACTATCGGCGGCACGAATAGAGACATTACCGCGCTTTCCGACAGGTTTAACGTCAAGCCGGGCGATCCTCACACCATACGCATTGAGCCTACCGGCCCTTGCGTTACAATGGTGGGCGACACGATTACTTTGGACCGCGGCATAGGCTGCAGCACTTCCGATGCCTTACTGCGCGTCATATCGTATGACGAGTTCGGCAACAGAATCGGCGAGCACCCGAGTAACTGGGCGACCATCGGAGAACCCAGTAGCCCCGGTATCCCTGTAATTACCGCCAACGGTCGCGCGTTGGTTATCTACCCCTCACAGATGGGTGAGTTGACGGAAAACGGCACTATTAGCTTCGCCGTGAACGGCGGAAACAATAGGCTCGGCGTACCGATGACTGACGGCAAAGTGATCAAAATCATCGGCGTGACCACGTGGTCGATAAGCGCGACTACGAGGGATTACACCGGTTGCGGTTACCTGTCTGCCATTGAACTCAGGTTCCCGAGGAAAGTTGAGCTTACGGAGATTGCAAGCGGAAACAACAATCGGCAGTGGCTGATGGGTCATATAGACATCCGCAACTCGGGCACCAGGCTTGTTGTTGATTCCGTTACAATCAACCCTTCCGACTCCACAATGGTTATCCTGTGGCTGGCGGAAGACCACCAAAACAACAGCGCCCCGCTTCAGGTCGGCTGGACGCCCCTTATTACCGAATTTTCGGAGAACGTGCTCTTTGAGGCCGGCGTTGATGTTGGCCGCGGCGATGGGTACAGGTGCATAGACGGCGCCGCGCCGGTAATATGGACCGCGAGGCTGTTCTTCCCGCGGAACAATACCGGCAACATAGCCGAACAGTACATAGAGGTAGAATTCCCCGAGGCCATCCGTTCGTCGAACGACCTGCCTTTTTGGGACGACCTCGGCAGCTTCAGGCCCGAGCAACTGTTCATGATTTGGGAGCGGAGGGACCACCAGCAGGCAAGAAGGCCTCTCTTCAGGTCGCGCGCTAGAACAAGATCAATGGCGAGGGTTATGCACGACTTCAACGAAGGTCAGGAGTTTATAGAGCTGACCGACCAGTTGAACGGTATCGTGATGGTTCACCGCGGTGAGCGCCCCAATACCCTGAGGTTCTTCCTCGAAAACGGAGGAGAACTCACCCCGGGACGCCACTTCATTAATATTAAAGCCAATGACGCGGCGGCCCCAACAGCCCATATTTGGGACAACGCGACGCCGCGCAACATACCGCTTGAGAACAACCGCAAGGTGCCTATCACCTACGGTAACGAACCCGGCGGGAACGGCAGGGCCATACCCAATCCGGCGTCCCCCGACGACAGGCGCGTACCGGCCGGCGTGATTGAAGCGATCCACGACCGCAATGCTATCAGAGACATTGAGAACGGCTCCGGTGGTACGGTTTTCCAGGTGCCAATCTACGTGCCTGACGATCCCGCCGCTGTAATGATGGCGCAGATTAAGGTCTACGACCTCGCGGGTAACCTTGTGAACTCCGGTCAGAGCAATCAGGTAAGGCAGAGCCTACTTGAGGATAATTACGCAACGCCCGGCAATTTCGCCGCCCTTGACCTATACTGGAACGGTTACAACGAGAGAGGCATGATAGTCGCTCCCGGAACCTACCGCATGGTGGTTCATATAACCTACCGTCTCTCGGCCAATGCGAGCCAGCAGGACAGGCAGCACGCGAAGAGCAGAAGGTTCACAGGGGTACTGGGTATATCGAAGTAGTTTCATGCGGGCGGCGGTTAGCCGCCCGCCTTTTCCTGACGTAAGCACAAGGCGGCCGAAAGGCCGCTTTTTTTTGTGAGGGCAAAAAAAACGGGCGAACAATGTTCGCCCATAGAGGATTGTTTGTAAAAATGTTTTGACGCCGAAAACGGGCGGCAGGCTGCCGCCGCTACAGGCTACAGGCCTAATTTTTCTTTCAGGCCCTCCGGCGTAAACGGTTTTACGATGTAATTGTTGGCACCGGCTTTCAGCGCTTCCATGACCCTCGTCTTTTCCGATTCAGACGTGCACATGATGATCTTGACTCCCGCGTACGTGGGGTCGGCGCGCACGGTTTTGAGGAAGGTTATGCCGTCCATTATCGGCATGTTCCAGTCCAAAAGCACTATGTCGATGGGCATGTTGCTCTTCAGTTTGCCCAGCGCCTCCTGGCCGTCCCCGGCTTCGAGAATGTCCGTTATACCCAAAGAACCTATCTGCGTCTTTTGGATACGGCGCATTGTCACCGAGTCGTCTACTAAAAGCATTCTCATGTTTTATGGCTCCTGAATTAAGGTGTTTTCAGTGAAACTTCCATGGCGAACGGCCCCAGCGGGCACGTAAACGGAACTATGATCGTCGGCGCCCCGCTCAAACCGGCCACTATGTGGCTGCTGATTACGACGTTGGGCAACGAGATGGACAGATTAAGCCCCACAAGGTCACGCTTGGCAAATCCGGCGATGATGTTCGCTATTTCGCCTATCGCGTCGGCAAGGTCGGCGCCGGCCTCGGTTATCGGGGTGCCTATCATCTGCGATACGACGGCCAAAGCCGACGCCATGGGAAAGCAAAGCGAGATAGACCCCTGCGCCCCGCCGGACAGGCCAATGATGCCGGAAATGTCGTACTTGGGAAATGGCTCCCTCTTGATGTGCGGAACGCCCTGCTTGGCCTCAACGAAGACCATGTTCTTGAAACAGGTCGCCGTCGCGGCGATGAACGGGTTTATGTATTCTACTTTCATTTGAAACGCCTGCTCCTTGTTAATAGTGCGCTACACGGTTCAAAAAACCAACTCTCCACCCCCCGAAACATATAATATACATTCTGACAAGTGTGTAACGAAAGTAATTGTTTAATTATCGAAACAATTTAAACGCTTTCAAAAACAGCGAGGGCCGGGAGGCGAATGTCCGCATGAATACGCGCCGGTAGTTGATTTTTTCAGGGTCTTCCTTGGAAAGCGTTTCGGCGATTTTGTTCAGGAATGAATCGGACGCGGAGAGTATAAACTCTTTCAGCGCAAACGACCTGTCCTGCTGCTTGCCGAAATTTCCCGCCCACTCCTTTTGGTATTCGAGCAGCACCCTGTAATCGACGCCGCCATCGCCGCGAAACGATTTTGCCGCGGCCGCCCCAGCCAGCCGCCCCGCGTAGAGCGAGTAGGCTATCCCCGCCCCGTTTATCGCGTTGACCTGCCGCGCCGCGTCGCCTATAAGCATCACCCCGCCTTTTACAAGCGGCCTGACCCACCTGCCGACCGGGACGCCGCCGCAGTGCAGATCGGTCACCTTTGATTTCGGAAAGTTGCGGTTTATGAAGTCCATGAGCAGTTTTTGCGGCAGCCCGGGCGTGCATTTCGACCCGATAACGCCAAGCCCGACATTGGCCACCCCCGCCCCGCGCGGGAATATCCACAAATACCCCCCCGGCGCCGCGGCGCTGCCCGTGTAAAACGTGCAGCAATCGGGTTCAATGCCGTCGGAGCGGACGCGCGCGAAAGCGCACGTCTCTATATCGTTGAGCCGCAGCGCCGTGTCCCACCCAAAACACCTCGCCAGCCTGCTTTCTACGCCGTCGGCCAAAATGAGTATCGGGGCGGTGAACTCGCGGGCGGCAGATTTTTTATCGGCATTGGCGGCGGTGCATCTGTACAGGCCGTTTGACAATTTCTCGGCGGATACTATGGGGGTCGACGGGAAAAAATCCGCGCCGCTTTTTACAGCGTCTTTCACAAGGTCGGAGTCCATCCTCTCCCTGTCGAGTATCCAGCTTTTGTCGACGTTTCCGATATCGACCTTAACGCCCGCCGGGGAGATCATGCGCGCGCGGACGACGGTGCTTTTTATCCACTCGGGGCGCGGTTCGAGGGTGAGCGTCAGCCCCCTGTACCCGATCCCCTCGCCGCACCGCGCCGGCGTGCCGGCCTGCGGTTTGCGTTCGATGAGGCAGACGTTTCTGCCGGCTGCCGCCGCGGCTGCCGCGGCCATCGATCCCGCGGGCCCGGCGCCGACGATTATTATGTCGTATTGATGATTCATGCCGTTTCTCCGTTTGTTGCCAGTGCCGCGAACGGGCAGATATTGACGCAGACCCCGCACGATACGCACCTGTCCGCCAGCACCTCTAATTTTTCCCCCAGTACGAGCGCGTCTTTCCTGCATACGCTGATACATGCCCCGCACTCGTCGCATTTTTTGTGATTGATAGCGATTCCCGTCACCTTGTAAGCCTCCCGTGTAATCTCTGTACGTCCCTTATAACCGAATCGGCGCGTCTGTCGCCGCCGCTTCCGCGCGCGAGGATTTTTTGGCATATTTCCAGCGCCGCGGCGCGCTCGCCGGCCCTGTCGTAGTTATGCGCGGCCCTGCTCGCGGTTACTAAGTGGTTGTACGCGCCAAAATCCTCTTTTTCGTAAGATTCCGCCAGCCTCGCATAAACCCTCGCGGCTTGCAGAAACATCCCTCTGTCCTCGAAATATTTCGCCTCGGCCCAAAATACGAAGCGGCTGTTCGGCAGCTCCCTTTTCAGGTTGTGGATTATATCGCGCGACCGCCGGGGCTGCCCCTCTTTCAAATATATATCCGAGAGGGCGAGAGCGCAAGCGGTTCGTGTAATAACCGCGCCGGCCGCACCCGCTTCAAGCTGCCGTATCCCGCTCTCCTTGTCCCCCGGAAACCAAAACAGCACCCCCCGCAGCCGCTTCCGCAAATCGGCGCGGGCGTAATCGTACATTCCGAGGAAAAAATTAACCTCCATGTTGGTAGAATCGAGCTCCCGCGCCTCCCGCATGACCCGCATCATCTCAAGCCCGACGTCGCCCGCCCTGATGTGCGACCTGTTTTTAAGATGAAACGACGCGCTCATACCGAGGGCAAGCCCCCTAAGCGTAACCGAGTAGGAACTCCTCCCATGAATATTCTCATATCTGTCAACCGCCCTCCGCGCCCGCTCAAACGACCGCTCAAACGCCGGCGCGTCGATCATAGTGTCGAAATCGACATCCCGCATCCCGAGAGCCGCAAGGTGCAGCACCGCCGCGAGAGGGTTTGGGCCGCCGCCCGCCGAATAAACCGAATCCGTAAACCTCAAAACCTCGTCAAACCCGCTCTCAAGTATCCCGGCGACAGCAACATCCGCGATAACCCTCTGATCTTCCGGTATTTTTTGTTGTGACGCTAGCGCGTAGACGGTAAGGGAGATTATGAGGGTAGCGGTTTTTAGAATATGCATATTATAATGGTATCGCTGATGGCATAGGTGAATGTGTTTGATATAAATATAACTAATGCCGCCTACCTTGATGTTGCATAATGTATATTATTGGTTGAACTACTTTCAGAGAGGAGGGTTATTATGGTAAGCGCGAATTTAGAAGCTGTTGTGACCCGAATTGGGATTGCGGTGGAGAGGCTGACTGAAAGCCAGCAAGAGACGGATCGGATTGTAAAGAAGCTGGCAGAAGAGCGTGCGGAACGGATTAAGGAGCGTGCTCAGGAGCGTGTGGAACGGGATAGGGAATGGGCTGAATGGGCTCAGGGACAGGCTATTGAGCGGGCTAAAGAGCGTGCGGAACGGGATAGGGAATGGGCTGAATGGGCTCAGGAGCAGGCTTTGGAACGGGCTAAAGAGCGGGCTGAGGCGCTGAGGGCGCAGGAGGCGCAAAACGCCAAATACGCAAAACACCGGGAAGAAATAGAGTGGCGTCTCACGAAAACGGTTGAAGAATTGTCGAAGGAGGTTAAGGCGATGATGCAGGGTATCAGTACCATTGGGCATAGCCTGGGTGCCCTGATTGAGTTCATAGTAATCCCTGGAATACGTCCTTTGATGAAAGAGCACGGGCGTAGTTTTGACAATATATTTCCGAATAAAAAGATAAAGGCGCTTGAACGGGAAGTAGCCGAAGTAGATATATTTCTGCATGGGAACGCGGAAGCGATGGCGGTTGAAATAAAAACGCGCTTAACGGTAAGCGATGTGAGAAGACATATTGAAAGGCTAAAAACCCTGCGTACGTACGCAAACGAAGCGGACATACAAAATAAAAAACTTTACGGCGCGGTCGTCGGGTTGTTCATAGACGGCGCCGCTCAGACGCTTGCGCAGCAAGAGGGGCTGTATGTCATAGAAATAGTTGAGGAGAGAGACAGGCTGGAGATAGTGTCGCCCGTTGACAATATCAAACCTTTTTGAGGCCGCGCTGGTTTCGCTTGACCTTCATTTTAATTATTTGACTTGGAACAGAGGCATTTTTCATGAACCTCGAATTCATTCTCAATCTCGCTTTCACCGTTATCGGCGGCGTCGGCATGTTCCTCCTCGGCATGAAAAGCCTGTCTGAGGGGCTTCAGGCCGTGGCTGGCAACCGCTTGCGCAAACTCATCGGTATGGCTACAAACAACCGCTTCATGGCGACCGGCGCGGGGATGCTCGTCACCTGCATCATACAGTCGTCGTCCGTCACCACGGTGATGACCGTCGGGTTCGTGAACGCGGGGCTGATGACCTTGCAGCAGGCGATCGGGGTCATAATGGGCGCGAATATCGGCACAACCCTCACGGGGTGGATACTGGCAATAAACATCGGTAAGTACGGATTGCCGATTTTGGGGGTTGCCGCCCTCATGTTTGTATTCTCCAAGCGGGAAAAAATGCGCTACACCGCAATGACGGTGATGGGGATAGGGATGGTGTTTTTTGGCCTCGAACTCATGAAAAACGGTTTCGCGCCGATCCGCGACGTGCCCGAATACCTCGCGTGGTTCCAGAGATTTAGCGCCGACACCTATTTTGGGGTGCTCAAATGCGCCCTCGTCGGTTGTATCGTCACTATGGTAGTGCAGTCCTCTTCGGCCACCCTCGGCATAACGATGGGGCTTGCTGCGTCGGGGGTCATAGGGTTTGAAACCGCCGCCGCGCTCGTTTTGGGCGAAAACGTCGGCACGACCCTCACTGCCTACATCGCGTCGCTCGGCACGACGGCCAACGGCAAGCGGGCGGCCTACGCGCACATCCTGTTCAACATATCGGGTGCGGTGTGGATAACCGCGATATTTCCAATATATATAGGGGGAGTACGCGCTTTCGTAGGCCACGACCCAAATACCATGGCAATCGTAAACGGCGTGGAGACCTACCCATTTGTCATGACCAGCATAGCCGCGGTGCATACGGGGTTCAGCGTGTTCAACACGATATTCTTTCTGCCGTTTACCCAAATTTTCGCCCGCGTGCTCACGAGGCTTGTACCGGAAAAGCCCCAGCGCGAAACCGCCAAACACACCAAACTCGACATGCGTATGCTCGAATCGCCCACGATGGGGATCACCCAGTCGCGTCGCGAAATCACATACATGGGCAAGCGCGACCGCGACATGTTCACCATGCTCAAAGCCGTGCTCTCAAACCCCGAAACCGACAGGGAACTCATAAAAAATCTGTTCAAAAAAGAGGAAACGCTCGACGGGATGCAAATGGAGATAACCACCTTCCTCACCAAAATGCTCGCGGGCCAATTGCCGCCCACCCTTGCCGAGGAAGCACAAAAACAGATACGCCTCGCCGACGAATTTGAAACCGTCAGCGACTACGTGACAATGCAATTGAAGCTATATCTCCGCATAATAAACGCTGGCATAGCCGTACCCGACATAATGCGCGAAGAGCTGCTCTCGCTGCACGACGCCGTGTTCGAGTTTTTTAATCTGGTGGACAGGGCGTACCGCGAAAAAAATACCGCGATAATAAAAAACGCCTACGCACAGGGGGAGGACATAACCAACATGGTACGCGAACTCCGCGGAAAACACCTCGCCCGGCTTGCGGAAATAACCGTCGACCCGCTAATCAGCACAACATACCCCGATATGCTGGCCGGGTATCGCAGAACCAAGGAACACATCGTGAACATCGCGGAGGTGATGGTTGGCAAGGCTGGATACGCGGGGAAAATTGCCGAATGATTTTTATGGATTACGGTTTAACGACGGGTACGCGATGTTGTAGCGTTTACGGAAGTATAGCCATGTGATGAAAAATACAAAAAAACCGGCGGGGAACAACAAGGGGGCCACAACCGCCGAAGCTAACATCGTAATCGCTCCGCCAGCCTTGTATGTCAATTCCGCGTTGACCGCTTTTTTTGCGTTGATTAGATATGGGATATATGTGGGGATAACGAGAACGGCGCAGGATAGCGCAAGGTAATCGTTGGATAGTAACAGCGACACGGGAATCACGATTATCAGAGATAACAGCGCAAGGCAATGGGCGATTTTCGGGCCGAAACAGACGGCGGTAGTGATCTTGCCGTGCGCCTTGTCGCCGGGGATGTCGGGGATGGTCGAACTGATTGAACCAGCGCACATCAGTAAAAAATAGGGGATAACGTATTTGTACAGCGACGGGTCAGACAACTGCCCGCCAACAATGCACCACCCCGCGCCAAACGCCAAACCCGCCTCAAACGCATTCGTCAGAAAATCAAAAAACGGGCGGCCGGAGAGGGAAAACGGCTTGCAACTGTAAATACATCCGGCAACTATCGCTA
>JAITFQ010000023.1 GCA_031281225.1 Chitinispirillales bacterium | reverse complement strand
GGGGCGCGACATGGACGACCGCTACCGGCATCTCTTCACAAACGCCCCTCCAAAAAGCCGATCCGGTTAACCCCGCGGTATTCTACGCGTTTGGCAGCAACAGGGTTTTTGTGAGCAGTGACACCGGAAAAACTTTCACCGGCGCGGGCAGCGTCGGCAATATCTCATGGACAAGGGATTTGCAGGTAACTCCCGGCATTGAAGGGCACGTTTGGGTGGCGGGGCTTGGCTGGGACAATGGGACGCACGTCAACCCGGTTCAGGGAAGTTTGGCGCGCTCTACCGACGGCGGGGCGACGTTCCACACCGTTGATCCCGAAAGCAATTCGAGATACACGCAGAGAGTCCAGCACTCTGAAGCCATTGGCTTCGGCAAAGCCGCGCCCGGCGCGGAGTATCCGGCAATCTATATCTACGGAACTATTGACAACATACGCGGAATATGGCAATCAATAGACGAAGCCCGAAGCTGGGTGCGCGTGGACGACGACAAGCACGGGTTCGGCTCGCTCGCCAACGGTAACTTCGTCCGCGGCGATATGAACACGTTTGGCGTGGTATACAGATCAACGGCCGGCCGCGGGATAGCGGCGCGTATGCCGGCGGACTGGCAGTCATCCTCCATCCGTCAGCCAACGGCGGTAAGGCGCCCGAACCATTCTCCCCATGCAAGGCTGAGAGGCCAGACGCTAACGCTAAACCCGCTCGGCTCCGGCCCGTTGCGCGTTACCGTGCATGACCTCAGAGGCCGGATAGTGTTCAACAGAACATACGTTTCACAAACGACATTGAGATCGCGCGACATGGTCAGGTCGCAAGGAAGCTATATAGTAACGGTACAAAACGCCGCGAGGGAAACGGTTTTTAGCGGGAAATTTATGGTTGTTAAACATTAAAATTAACATTAACGATTGAAATAAAAACAGAAGCCGAAACCAAAAACTGTAAGGAAACAAAAAAATGACAGCGCCGCTAAAATATTCCGACGCCGGGGTCAGTATCGACACGTGGAACACCGTCAAGGGCCGCATAGGCGAGCTTGTCGCGTCAACCTACAACAGCCATGTCTCCGGCAAGTTCGGGCAGTTTGGGGGGATGTTTGACGTCTCATTCCTGAAAGGGATGGATTCGCCGATATTAGTCTCTTCCACCGACAGCGTGGGGACCAAGGTCAAAATCGCGTTTGACACCAAAGTCTATAACAGCGTGGGGATGGACATCGTCAACCATTGCGTGGGTGATATTTTGGTGATGGGCGCACGGCCGCTGTTTTTTCTCGATTATATCGGCATAAACAAGCTCATCCCCGAAGTCGCCGAACAGATAGTCGAAGGGCTCGCGAACGCTTGCCGGATGAACGATTGCGTGCTGATCGGCGGCGAAACGGCGGAGATGCCGGACATATACGGCGTGGGCGAGTTTGACCTCGTGGGGACGATTGTCGGGGTTGTTGACAAGGAAAAAGTCATAGACGGGGCGTCAATAAGGGCGGGCGACGTTGTGATTGGGCTGCGATCGTCGGGGCTGCATACCAACGGGTTTAGCTTAGCGCGCAAGATTGTCACCGAGGTCGGTAAGAAAAAATATTCGGATATTTTTGAGGACGGCAAAACATTCGGGCAAACGCTGCTTGAGCCGCACCGGTCGTACATAAAGCTGTTTCCGCTTATCGACAAGGGTATCGTCAAGGGCTGCGTCCATATCACCGGCGGCGGGTTTGTGGACAACATAGACAGGGTTTTACCGCTAGACTGCGACGCTGTAATAAACACCGGTGCGTGGACGCCGCTGCCGATATTCCAATACCTGCAAAAAACAGGCGGGGTGGAGAGCGCGGAGATGTACCGGACGTTCAACATGGGGGTCGGGATGGTGGTAATCGTGGCACAGGAAGACGCCGATTCGATTTTGCGTGACGACGGCGTGGCCGGGTTTGAGCCTGTCGTCATCGGCGAGATTGTGCCGGGGAGTGGTAGTGTGAAGATTTAGACTATGAAAAGAAAATTATACCTATACAATACCGCAACCGCCCGCAAGGAACAATTCGTCCCGCAGGGCGGCGACGACAGCGGCGGCCCCGTTGGCGTGTATTGCTGTGGGCCTACTGTTTACAATTACGCCCATATCGGCAACTTGCGTACCTATATATTTGAGGACGTTCTCAAGCGCGCGCTGACAGCTTGCGGGTACAGCGTCCGCCATGTCGTCAACATCACCGATGTCGGGCACCTCGTTTCCGACGCCGACACGGGGGAGGACAAGATGGAGGCGGGGGCGGCGCGGGAGGGCAAGAGCGTTTGGGATATCGCGGCGTTTTACACGGCAAAGTTTATGGAGGATATCGACGCGCTCAATATATTGCAGCCCGACCTGTGGCCCAAGGCCACCGACCATATCCCGCAGATGATTAATCATATAAAAACCCTCGAAGAAAAGGGGTTTACGTACCGCACCGCCGACGGGATATATTTTGACACCGCCAAGTTCCCGGCGTACTGCGACTTCGCGGGGATTGATCCGGCGAGCTTGCGGGCGGGCGAGCGGGTTGATATGGGGGACAAGCGGAACGTGACGGACTTCGCGCTGTGGAAATTTTCGCCGCTGGACGCCAAGCGGCAGATGGAGTGGGACAGCCCGTGGGGCAGGGGGTTTCCCGGATGGCACATAGAGTGCAGCGCGATGGCGATAGAACACCTCGCCCAGCCGCTCGACATCCATTGCGGCGGCGCCGATCATGTCCGCGTGCACCATACAAACGAGATCGCGCAGAGCGAAGCGGCTACGGGGGAGAGGTTCGCGAACTTTTGGCTGCACGGGGAATTTTTAGTGCTCGACAAAGGGAAAATGGCGAAGTCGGGCGGGAATTTCGTAACGCTGGATACGCTGCGGGAACAAGGTGTTTCGCCGCTTGGGTACAGGATGTTTTGCTATACGGCGCATTACCGTTCGCCATTGAAATTCTCTTACGAGGGGGCGGCGGCGGCGGAGCAGGGGCTTTTGAAATTGAGAAAAATTATATCGTCGATAGATAAATCAAACGGCAGCGTCAACAATGAGCGCGTCAGCCGCGCCCTTGAACCTTTTATGGCCGCGCTGTGCGACGACCTCAATATGCCGCGGGCGGTGGCGGCGCTTTGGGACGGCCTGCGGGACGATGGTCTGACAGGGGCGGAGAAAATTGCTTTTGCCGAGGAGGCCGATAAGGCGCTGGGGCTCGATCTGTTAACGCCCCTTGACGGCGGCCAAAGCCGCGCGGAAATATCGGTAGAGGTTGACGGCTGTAAAATATTGATAATATCGGACGGGGGCATATCGTCCGAATTAAAGAACGATATAATTGAGAAAGCGGTTTTGCGTAAAAAATCCCGCGCGGCGAAAGATTTTAAGACGGCGGATATTATCCGCGGCCAATTTGTCGATATGGGCGTGGCAGTTAAGGATTTACCGGACGGAACAACGGAGTGTATGACCCTTTAATAGGCTTTTTTTGTTTTATCCGTTGCGGTCATGTATATTATAAATGATGAACTTGACCGAAAGGAGACAAGCCCATGAAACATACCCTGATTAGCTTCGATTATGCCATGAAAGGCATTCTTCGCGACAAGGCGAATTTTGTTGTGTTGAGCGGTTTGCTAAGCGAACTGCTGGGCCGGGATGTCGCTGTTTTTGAGATATTAGAAAGCGAGAGTAATGCGGAAAGCCGGTTTGGGAAGTCAAACAAGCTGGACTTGAAAGCCAAAATCGACGGCGGAGAGATTGCCATATTCGAGATACAGACCGGTACGCAGAACGATTTTTTTCATAGAATCCTGTTTGGTACAAGTAAAGCGGTTGTTGAACAACTGCACAGAGGCGACGGTTACTGGAAAATCAAAAAGGTCTATTCCATCGACATCGTCTATTTCGAGCTTGGCAAAGGCAGCGATTACATC
>JAITFQ010000006.1 GCA_031281225.1 Chitinispirillales bacterium | reverse complement strand
GCGGCCGGCGGCAGTATAACGCGCCACCCTAATCAGACAAGCTATTCTAGCGGAGCAACTGTCAGCATTACCGCCAATGCCGCGAGCGGGTACAGGTTTGTGAACTGGACGGGGGAGGGTGTGGCTAACGCTGATGTTGCGAGTACTACCGTGTCCATGACGGCTAACAGGACGGTGACGGCTAATTTTGAGTGGGCAGGGGATGGGCCGGGGCCGACGCCGGGGATACACATGCTTACGCTTAACAGATCGCCGGAGAATGGCGGTACTGTGACGCGTAGCCCTAATCAGGGAAGCTATTTTAGCGGTACAGTTGTGACTATTACAGCCACGGCTAATGAAGCGATCGGGTTCAAGTTTGTGAATTGGAGCGGGGCTGGAGTTGCCGATCCTAATTCCGCGACTACCACCGTCACTATTACGTCTGATATGACGGTAACCGCGAATTTTGGGTGGGCGGGCGATGGGCCGACGCCGGAAATGCACACGCTTACACTTGACAGGTCACCAGAGAATGGCGGTACCGTTACCCGCAATCCTATTGCGGCAACTTATTTTAGCGGCACGGTTGTAACTATTACGGCCACAGCTAATGCTGCGGCTGGGTTCAGGTTTGTGAATTGGAGCGGAGCAGGGGTTGCCGATCCTAATTCTTCTACTACCACCGTGTCAGTTACATCCGACATGATTGTAACCGCTAATTTTGAGTTGAATACTGAAATGGAAATGGTGTTTGTCCAAGGCGGTACCTTTGTTATGGGATGTACGCCGGAGCAAGGGGAACTTTGCGGTGATGTTCCGGTGCATCAGGTAACCTTGAGTAGTTTTTTTATAGGTAAATATCCTGTTACTCAGGCTCAGTGGTTAGCGGTTATGGGTAGTAATCCATCGCAAATTACCGGTAACCTTTTACGGCCGGTTGAGAGTGTTACTTGGAATGATATCGTTAATCAATTTATTCCCAAATTAAATGAAATGACGGGCATAACTTATCGTTTGCCTACGGAAGCTGAGTGGGAGTTTGCGGCTCGTGGTGGTACGAATACTCGGCGGTATAGATATTCCGGTAGTGATGATATCAATGAGGTGGCTTGGTATAGTTCTAATAGTGGTATCCGAACACATCCCGTAGGTACTAAAGCTCCTAATGAATTGGGTATTTATGATATGAGCGGTAATGTTCAGGAGCAGGTTAATGACTGGCGGGGAAGCTATACGGCAGAAGCTAAGATTGATCCTACGGGACCGTCTTCGGGTTCCAGTCGCGTCGCTCGCGGCGGCAGTTGGGAGTGCAGGATAGCGCCGATAGATGAATGCCGGGTGTCCTTTCGCGGCGGTTCCGGTTCTTTTGCCGGCTTTGGCTTCCGCCTTGCTATTTCCCCTTAATTCATCAATAGATGGGGTAGCGGAGCGTGAGTTTAGGAAGTAATAGATATAAACGAGGGGTAAGCGCATAATCAGTACGAATGTACTTGCTTTGTGATTACTCCAACTTAGTAGAGAAAGGAGTTAAAAATGTTGTAGTGTTAGTAGCAGTATATTTGTATCCCCAACACGGGGTTTAACAGAAGTACCAAGTACCAATAAAATTCCGCAGACTCGAAAATCATTTTCGTTTCTGTAAACTTAAAAACAATTTTTATCAAGGAGTAACAAATGCAGTTTGAAACTTTATTTTTTAATAAAATACCATGTACTATGACCAAAAAAGGCTACAGAGAGGTAACCCCTTCAACCTTTTGGGCGCAAGCTGAAAAACGGTTTCCCGGTATATCCAATGCCAAAGGATGTTATATTTTTGGGTTGGCGACCAGCGGTGGCGGACTAAGGCCATACTATGTTGGGCAAGCGACAAAAACTTTCATTCAAGAGGTGTTTGCAGTGAGGAAACGGGAGCATTATCATGGATGTATAAATGATAAATATGGCACTCCGGTATTAATATTAATTCCGGCTGTGACACAAACCGGGCAATATGTAAAAGGTAAAAAGGACAGGTTGATTGATTGGGTTGAAACATTGCTTATCGGCTATGCTTTGGCTAAAAACCCCAACTTGTTAAATCGCCAGAAAACAAAAAACTTAAGCGAGGCAATTATTCCCGGCTTATTAAACACACCGCAGGGCAAAAATAATACAAAGGATAGCAAAGCTTTGAAAAAAATGCTTTTTGGAGAGACACAAAAATAAAAAATCTATATGGTGGAAAACAAGGGATAGCGGCGCGTCCCTTGTACTCGGTTTGTCAACGCCACATAAATTTGTGTATTATTAATTTATAACACCCGATTTTCGAAACGGTTTCGGAAACGGTTGAAACTCAAAACCCAAAGGAGTTGTATTATGACGAGCAAAAAAGGTAAAATAGCACCAACAGATAATATCTTTGGAGACAAGCTATTTCAGCAAAGAGCAGTAAAAGCATTGCCAATACTTGTTCAGCAGGCGTCCGACTCTGAAATAATAACCTATTCTGATTTAGCGGACAAATTAGAAATGCCTAACCCACGTAACTTAAATTATGTTTTAGGATATATAGGCGATATTTTACAGGATCTGTCAAAAAAATGGAAAGAGAAAATCCCCCCTATTCAAAGCCTTGTAGTAAATAAAAATAGTAACATGCCCGGTGCGGGAATAAGCCCTTTCCTTAAAAGTAAAAAATCGTACAGAGACCGTACACGGTCGGAAAAAAGTGGGCTATTGGACACTATACAAAATGAAGTCTTTGACTATGAAAAATGGGCAGACGTTTTAGAACACTTTGGGTTAACGGCGAGTACCGATTCAACCGTTACTTTTGAGAAGACTGTTAAAGGTGGCGGAAGATATGGTTCCGGCGGTGAAAGTGAGGAACATAAACAATTAAAAAAGTTTATCTCTAAAAACCCTCACGTAATCGGATTAAAAGAATTCAAAAACGGAAAGTTGGAGCATTGTTTTCCATCATCAGATACAATAGATGTTTATTTTTCCAACAAAAAAATGGCAGTCGGTGTAGAAGTAAAGTCAAAAAAATCTGATGAGAATGATATTCTCAGAGGATTATTTCAATGTAAAAAATATGAGGCGCTTATCGAAGCAGAAAATAATGTAGAAGGCGTCAAGAAAGATATAATGGTAATACTTGCGTTAGAATCCAAATTTCCAAGAAAATTATTACCTGAAAAAAATATACTGTCAGTCCACGTTATCGACAATATTCGACCCGTTTGATATTGTAATGGATATAACAATAATTATGAAGGTAACTCGTGATGAGACCCAATCAGAAAGTGGTGTATGTGCCATACCATCAAACCGGGAGGGCTCTTCGCAGGTCTCTCCCGCGCTCTTTGTACTCTGTTTGTCTATATCGAGTGTCAAAAAAATATTTGCCCTCATCGTCCCCCATATATTATATTGCTCTATGTAAACATTTTTTTCCCTCAAAGGAGGCCCAAATGGCGGTTTTGACGGTGAGTGATGATATTTATCAAAAAGTAGAAAAGTTAGTTCCAAACAAATTATCACGGGAGGAATTAATCAATAATTTGATAGATGGTTATGTGCGCGATAGGGAAGAATTTGAAAGGCTTTGCTCGGAATGTAAAGCAATGGCGGAGCTGGAAGGTATTACCGATGAGGATATAAACAGCGCTATTCGCGAAGTTAGAGAAGAAGAAAGGCTTTGCAAGGTATGAAAATCGTTATTGATACAAACTTATTTATATCAACATTCCTGAAAGGTGGGAATCCGCTGTCGGTTATTATGCGCGTTATGAACGGGAGCGATACGAAGTATTAAAGTCATTCCGAAGCGAACAATAATGTTATGTAGAGACCACACCGACAACAAATTTATTGAATGCGCTATCACCGCAGGCGCAGACTGTATAATAACCGGCAACAAAGACCTGCTCGTACTTAAAGAGTACAACGGCATTAAAATAATCACCGCCAAAGAATATCTTGAAATCGTGAATCCGTAGCTTTTGTGTAAACCGGCATCAAGGTGTCAATTCGGGAGGGTTCTTTGCGGGTCTCTCCCGCGTTCCTTGTGCTTGATTTGTCTATATTGAGTGTCAAAAAAATATTTGCCCTCATCATCCCCATCAAAATGGATTTCAACGCCAAACATCGCGGTTGTCTCAACCCCGCGCCATTTCACCGCGGATTATACGACTGCGTTGTTGCTAAAATCACCGCGATGAAGACCATCATGGCTATCGCGAGTTTTGTTTGGCGGCTGTAGTCGTGCTCACGGCGAACCATGTCGAGTTTAGCGGGAGAGACGGTGAGGCCGTCGATCATTTGGTCAGCAAATTTCAGTTCCTCCTCGTCGATGGCAGCTATGTCGACGGCATCGTCAGTACCGGCGGTGTCATCATTATAGTCAATGACATCATTATCATCAAGTTCAACGGTATCATCAATCCCCGCCAACTCATCACCATCAGTCAAAACCGTATCAGCAGGAATGTTGACGATTTCGCCGCCTGCATTCTCCGTCTCCGCAAAGGCCAAAAAAGCACAGGCGCAAACTAAAACGATCGCCGCGATTAATATTTTGAGATCGAGAACTTTTTTATTTTTCATCATCCCAAGTACCTGCCAAGAATAGAGTTGACCTCTTTCGGGTTTGCCGCGCCTTTCGAGGCTTTCATTATCTGACCCATGAAGAACGCTGTCAGTTTTTTGTCGCCGTCCTTATACCTCTGAACTTCGTTCGGATTCGCGTCTATCACTTCCTTTACGACCGTTTCGAGGGCGGATGTGTCGGACACTTGCAGGAGGCCCTGTTCGTCGACGACGGTTTTGGGCTCCTTGTCTTCGCTCTCC
Source organism: Chitinispirillales bacterium (assembly GCA_031281225.1). Taxonomy (GTDB): domain Bacteria; phylum Fibrobacterota; class Chitinivibrionia; order Chitinivibrionales; family Chitinispirillaceae; genus GUT77. Next base: position 12,369 of record JAITFQ010000006.1, on the reverse strand, counting down.
ATGAGATCGAGAACTTTTTTCGCGGCTTTGGCGGAGACGCTGCCGTCGTTAATCAGGCATATCAGCTCCCCCAATCTCTCCGGGCCGGTTTTGAGTTCAAACGGGCTTTCAATTTTCGCATCGTTCATCATCCGCATTATGTCGGTCATCACCCAGTTGGACGCTGATTTCGCGTCGCCACATTTTGTGACGCACCGTTCAAAGTAGTCCGCGAGCGTGCGCGAACCGGTCAGCACCTCGGCGGCGTATTGCGTGACCTTGTAGTCATTCTCAAATCTGCCGCGCCGCGCCCGCGGCAATTCGGGGAGCGATTCTTTTATTTTGCCGATCCATTCCGTCTCAACGATAAGCGGCGTTAGATCGGGGTCGGGGAAATAGCGGTAGTCGTGGGCATCCTCCTTTGTACGCATGGGGATGGAGCGGTTTTCGTTTGGGTTCCACAAATACGTCTGCTGTATAACAGCCCCGCCCGACCGCAAAACCTCCTCTTGGCGCTTCGCTTCGTATTCTAAGGCTTTTTCGAGGTTTCTAAAACTGTTCATGTTTTTGATCTCCGTCTTTGTGCCTAATTTGGTTTCACCTTTTGGGCGCAAAGATATATTGGCGTCGCAGCGTAAACTCCCCTCCTCCATGTTGCAGTCACAAATTTGCAGATATTCGAGGATTTGCTTCAGCCCGGTAAGGTATGCGTAGGCTTGCGCGGGGCTGCGCATATCGGGTTCGGAGACAATCTCTATGAGCGGGCTTCCGCAGCGGTTCACGTCAAACAGCGAGTCGGCGTCCTGATCGTGCACGAGTTTACCGGCGTCCTCCTCTATGTGCACGCGCGTAACGCCGATTGTCAGCTCCTGGCCGTCGACGGTGATCGGCAGCTTGCCGGCAACGCATACGGGGAGGTCGTGCTGCGATATCTGGTACCCTTTTGTGAGGTCGGGGTAAAAATAGTTTTTCCGCGCGAATATCGATTTTTCGTTGATCCTGCAACCGAGCGCGAGGCCCATGCGTACCGCCATCTCCGCGGCGGCGCGGTTGAGCGCTGGCAACGCACCGGGCATACCGAGACACACAGGGCAGCCATGCGTGTTGGGCGGGTCGCCAAACGGGGTGGTACAACCGCAGAACAGTTTTGTGTTCGTGAGCAACTGGGCGTGGACTTCGAGGCCGATTACTATTTCGTATTCCATTTTTGGTTCTCCCTGGTAAAGGCGGGCGAACGCTGTTCGCCCCTACGGATTTATTTGGATATTATCTTTCAACGACCCTTGCCGACAAGCCCGATGTTGTTATCAGCCTGTCGGCGAAGGCGGCGGCGTCTTCCCGGCGTTCAAACGAACCGACCCTTACCCGAAAAAGGGTTTGCTCCCCGCTTGCCGTTTCCGATATTGTTATGTCGCTGTATGTTCCCGACAGCCTGCTGACTAAATTGTCGGCGTTTGCCTTTGAGCCGAACGCGCCCACCTGCACGGTAAAAACCGTGGTATTGGCCGGCGAGACAGATACGACCTGCGGGTTGACGGTTATTGGCTGCTGGGCGGCGGGCGCGGGCTGTTGAGCGGGCGTCGCCGGTTGTTGGACGGCAGGCGCGGTAACGGCTCCCCCGCCTGCCGCGGCGACTGACGCCGCGTGTAGCTCGCGGTATATTGGCAGGGTATCAAACTCCGCGGCCCGCCTGTAAAATTCCGCGGCTCTGGCATAGTCCCCTATTGTAAACTGATAATCTCCCAAAAAACGAAAACTCTCCGCCCTGGCCGCGCCCGATACACCCTGAGCGCGGGAGAGCGAATCCATCACGCGAAGCGCGTCCCTGATCGGCAGGGTCAGCGCGCGTGAAACGGCGGCATCGCGGGCAAAAACAGAGGGTGCGCCTAAAAACGCGGCGGTCATTGCAACGGTTATCACCAAAATTTTCATCATACTGGTCACGCCGTCAAATCCTTATCGCCCAGAGCCTTTTGGGTTCTGGTTATCTTGTCCTGCGCCTGGCCGAGCAGTTTTTCAAGCTCGCCGTCTTTTTCCGTGTCGCCCAAAGCTCTTTGGGTTTTGGTTATTCTGTCCCGCGCCTGGCCAAGCAGCTTTTCAAGCTCGCCGTCCCTCTCCCTGATGGTCTCTTCAAGGCGTTTTATTTGCCTCTTTTTGCTGTGTATTCCGGCCTGCCCGGCGATATAGTAGTAAGCGGCGGCGAAAAAGCCGATGAGGAGACCCATACCAAAAGTCGCGGCGACATACATATATATGGGAAATTCGCCGGGTTCATACCAAAAAACTTTTACGGGCGCGGTAGCCCTGAACGGTTCCTGTATAAACGTGAACAGCAGGATACACGTCAGCGCGGCGGTAACGGCGATTACAAGCGACCATTTGATAATTTTCATTTTTATTGCCCTTTCGGTTAAATAGACTATCGTTATATCATTCTCAGGATGTCATCGACCGTGAGTCCGGTAAACTTTGCGATTGTATCAACATCCGCCCCATTGGCTCTCATGGTTTTCACCATTTCCATCCTGCCCCTCTCCATCCCCCTCTTCATTCCTCTCTCCATGCCCCTCTCCATGCCCCTTTCCATTCCCTCCTCCATACCCTCTTCCCTGCCCTCCTCCTTTGCCACCATCACCGCAATGTCTAGATTCCACTCTTTTGTCAGCATGTTAAAAACCTCCTTTTTATGGGTATCTAAAAAATTTTTAAGGATATTATGTTCGATACAGTACTCTATTGCCCGCGCCATCGCCTCTTCACGGCTCATTGTTTTTTCGTATTCGCGGATTTTGGCGATAAACGTTTCGTAGTCGGCGAGCGTTGGGCTACGCTTGGCCATTTCTGGGTTGCGGCCTTTGTTTATATTGTACACCCGCACGGTAAGTTCAAGGTCTATCCGGTTCTCGCCCTCATGTTCGATGAACATGTCGGACAGTTTCAAAATACGCATATCCTCCGGCATCTCCTCGACGCCGTTGTACAGGACTATAAACTCAGGGCGCGGGATCGGTATTCGCCTGCGGCGGTATTCATCGTGATCTTTGCTGTGCCAGTTATAGATTGCGGCTATCAGGAACAGCATCCGGTACGGCATGTTTTCATTGATTGTCGATTGGTGCTCAATCAAAACCACGAGTTTACCGTCCAACTCAAAAGACAGGTCGTTAACACGGCTTGTGGTGAGCAAATTATCAAGTTTTATGAGTTTTACCTCGGTATCAGCGCTGTAATTTGACTCCGTGATACTGTTATATAGCTCTATCGGGAGTCCCGGCTGGCTGAATAATAGCCCAAATACCGAGTCCTTGTGTTCGCGGTTTGTGGTCGGGTTGACTGTTATGTCTGTGTCTAGCGTATCCATAATTATAGACTAATATATATCCCGCGCGTTTGAAAAGCAATTTTTTATTCGTAGGGGCGGGAGAACACGGTTTTGGTTATATCATCTTCAGAATGCATATTTTAGATTTATAGCAATGCTAACAGCACTCCCTCTCCGCCATCCCCTTAATCACCCCGTGAACCCTGGCGCAGATTTCCCCTTTGCTTGATCCCTGAAATTCCTCCACGGCTATCGGGTCGCCGATCTCCAAAAATACTTCGCCGGGGACGATGCGGGTGGTTTTTGGCGGCAGGCGGTCGATGGCGTTTTTTATGGCCACGGGTACTAATTTTACGTCGGCTTGCAGGGCAAGGGTGAAGCTGGCGGTTTTGAAATCCAAAACCTTGCCGTCCTTGGAACGGGTGCCTTCGGGGAACAGTATCAGCGATACGTTTTCCCTGTTGAGTTTTTGCACCGCTTTCGCTATCGACGCGTGCGCCTTGCGCGGACTTTCGCGGTCTATGCTGATATGGCCCACGGCCCACATGCCCCAGCCAAAAATCGGGATCATAAAAAGTTCCTTTTTGGCGATAAAACTGATTTTTTCGCTTATGCCGGCGTATATGATGGGGATGTCGAGCGCGCTTTGGTGGTTTGACATGAAGACGTAGCGCTCCCCTTTGTCAAGTTTTTCGCCGCCCGCCACGTTTACCTTTACGCCGCCGAGGCCGAGCAGATGCAGGCTCCACACCCGCGCTATTTTGCGGGCCAGCCGGCGGGAAAATATTACCGTAACGAACGTTACCGCGCCGTAAAGCATGGTCATGATGGCAATTGCGGATATGAATACCACCGCGTGTAAAGTCCGCAGAATTTCTATCGGCAAAAATTTGCTTTTCACCGGTTTTTCGCTTAGCGGTTTGTTTTCGCTATCCATACATTTTCCTTTCCTGTCATTTCACGTAATTTTTTTATGGTCTCGCGGGATGGGGACATTTTTATGTTTCCCGCTTTTATACGGTATTGATTCTGGCTCTCAGCCGTCAGGTGGATGATTAGATTGCACCCGCCATGGTTAGCGTCGCACCAACTGTATATATCGTTTATAAAACTCTCTTGAAGCCCGCTTGACGACAGTTTGATATGGACGCTTTCCGCGTACCTCATGCGCGTCTGCGACAGGTGCTCGCAGCTTTGCACGTGCAACTCGGGCGATCTGGACTCATCCCTGTTTTCGATTTTACCAAACACAAAAAGCATTTCGTCTTCCACAAGCAGGTCTCTGTTTTTTTCATACGCCTCTCCAAACGCGACGAGCCTGATGGACGCGTCGAACGTTTCTAATTCCATAATGGCCATCGGTCTCATCCTGCCGGTTTTCTTTTCGGTATAGGATTTTATCTCGACCTTTTTCATCATTCCGCATATCACCACTTCCTTACCGTGCGGCGTTTCCTTGAATGATTCGGAGGCTATGTCGACGGAGGAAAACGCGCGCACCTCGTCTTCGTATTGATCGAGCGGGTGGCCGCTCGCGTAGAAGCCGAGTATCTCCTTTTCCCTTTTCATCTGTTCGCTTAGCGGCCACGGCGCGATGTTGGGGAGCTGCGGTTCCGGCGCGAGCACCGCGTCCGCGCCGCCGGACGCTAACATTTCGTCAAACAGATTCACCTGCCCGGAATCGCGCTCTTTCTGGCAGCTGCCAGCATATTTAAGCGCGTCGGCCACACCCTCAAAAAGCTGTGCGCGGGTGCCGTCGAGGCTGTCGAGCGCACCGGCGCAGATAAGCGATTCGAGCGCTCTTTTGTTGACGATACGGTTATCCGTAGACTTACACAAATCAAATATGGAGGTAAAACTTTTCTTCTCTTCCCGCGCGGCAAGTATCGACTCCGCGGCCTTGCCGACATTTTTTACAGCCGCCAGGCCGATACGTATCGAACCGTCTTCAATGCCAAATTCGTAATCGCTTTTATTTACGTCGGGCGGCAGCATCATTATGCCTAATTTTTCAGACTCGTTTTTCATTTTCAAAAACTCGTCTGTATCGCCGAGATACGCGGCGAGGTAGGCTGTCGTGTATTCGAGAGGATAGTGCGCTTTCAGGTACGCGGTTTGGTAGGAGAGGTGGGCGTACACCGCCGCGTGCGCCTTGTTGAAACCGTATCCGGCGAATTTTGCCATGAGGTCAAAAACTTCTTTTGCTGTCTTTTTGTCAATTTTTTGCTCCGCCGCGCCGTTAATGAATTTTTCACCCATCTCCTCCATGACGTCCGCCTGCTTTTTGCCCATCGCTCTGCGCAAAATATCCGCGGCCCCGAGCGTAAAGCCGCCCATCACCTGCGAAATGCGCTGCACCTGTTCCTGATAGATGATAACGCCGTAGGTCACGTTGAGCACGCTTTCAAGCATGGGGTGCGGGTACTCGATTTTTTCCCTGCCATGCTTGCGGTTGATGAACATGTCTATGTTATCCATCGGTCCCGGCCTGTAAAGCGCGACCATCGCTATGATGTCTTCAATACACGTGGGCTTGAGTTTGCGCAGATAGTCTTTCATGCCGCCCGATTCAAACTGAAATATCCCGGACGTCTCGCCGTTGCCGTAAAGCTCAAATGTTTTTTGATCGTCTTCCGGCAATTTCCATAAGTCAATCTCCCGGCCGTGATATTTTTTTATCAGACGTAAAGCCTCTTGCAGAACCGTCAGCGTGCGCAGGCCCAAAAGGTCCATTTTGACAAGCCCGATGTTTTCAACGTAGCTCATGTCGAACTGCGTCATTATTATATCGGAGTTCGACTGCTTGAAAAGCGGCGCCCAGTCCGCGACTTCGCCATGCGCTATGATGACGCCGCCGGCGTGCATACCCGGCTGGCGGGTAAGCCCCTCCAAAACCATCGCGTGCCTGAATACTTCCCCGTAGATCTCGCTGTTTTTTATCGTGTCGGCAAGCTCGGCGTTTACCGCCAGCGATTCCTTGATGGTAGCCTCGGTTATCATCTTTGTCAGCCTGTTCGACTCGCTTATCGGGACGTTCATCACCCTTGCCACGTCTTTGACGGCAGCTTTCGCTTTCATCGTGCCGAAATTTATAATCTGGCAGACAGCCTCGCGCCCATACTTGTCAATCACGTAATCGATGACCTTGTACCTGTCGCGGTCGGCGAAGTCTATATCGGCGTCGGGCATGGATATTCGTTCGGGGTTGAGAAAGCGCTCGAAGATGAGGTCGTATTTTATAGGGTCGACGTTGGTTATTCCTATAACGTAGGCGGCAAGGCTTCCCGCGGCCGACCCCCTGCACCCGACCATGATGCCCATCTCTTTGGCGGCAAGCACAAAGTCTCTTACAATGAGAAAGTAACTCGCGAAGCCCATGGAGTTTATGATTGAAAGTTCATACGAAAGCCGCTCTTCAAGCTCCGGCGTTACCTGCTCGTATTTTTCCTTAATGCCCTGATTCGCAAGATGGGAAAGATGATTTTCCGGCGTTTCAAATTCCTTTGGAACCTCTATCGAAGGCAATTTCGGTTTTTTTCTGATGTCAACGTTGCAGCGCTCGGCAATCAAGACGGTATTGGTCATCGCCTCGGGGATGTCTGGGAAAAGTTTTGCCATTTCGTCGGGCGATTTGAAATATATCTGGTCGGAGGTGAACCTGAAACGCTTAGGGTTGTCCATCGTGTCCTGCGTTCCGATACAAAGCAGGATTTCGTGGCTCGCCGCGTCTTCGTGGCGCAGGTAGTGCGCGTCATTGGCCACGATGAACGGTACGTTCATTTCACGCCCGAGTTTTATAAGCCCCTGCATCGCGATTTTTTCTTCTTCGATGCCGTGATCTTGCAATTCGAAATAAAAATTTTCCTTGCCGAAAATGGAGATATATTCTTCCGCGATTTTTTTCGCCTTGTCAACATTTCCGTCAATTATCGCCCTCGGTATAGCCCCGCCGGCGCAGGCCGATGTCGCGATTACCCCCGCGCTGTACTTGCGCAAAACTTCCATGTCGATTCTCGGCTTGTGATAAAATCCTTCAAGGTAGCCGATTGAAGACAGCCGCATCAGATTTTTCCAGCCGACATCGTTTTCCGCCAAAAGGACAAGGTGGGAATAGTGGCGTTCGCCCTGCTGGTTTGGGTTTTTCTCGGTTCTCGAACCCGGCGCGATGTAGGCTTCAAATCCGATGACGGGTTTTATGTTTTCCTTTTTGCAAACTTCGTAAAATTCCACCGCCCCAAACAGCCCGCCGTGATCCATGATGGCCACCGCCGGCATATCAAATTCCTTGGCGCGCCTCACCATATCCTTGATGCGTATGGCGCCGTCGAGAAAACTGTACTCGGTATGATTGTGCAGAGATACGAAATTTGCGCTCATTGCGTGACGACCCCGATTCTGTTTATCTTGCACAATAAAAACTGTTTGCGCCCCCGCACGCGGGGTATCTCCGCTTCAACCGCGGCATCCATCCCCTTGTCGATGCTGATGGGCGTTACCGTGTAGATATCCTGTTTTATCTGCGTGCTGCCGGCGTAGTCTATCGACAGGGCCTGATTCGTCAGTATCGCGTAGTCGACGACGTGTATCATCTCGTTTATCGGAAGCGTTTTCAGCCCGACGCCGTATTTTGTCCTCTTCATGGGCGGGGGCGGCGGGTTTACGGCGGATGAAAAATCGGTCAGCGGCAGCCAGTTTTTCTCTTTTGGCAAAAACTCTTCCGCCGGCTCGTCGCGTGTGACCGGTTCCGCCTGCCCGCCCGGCTCGCGCGTGTCGAAGCCGAGTTTAGCGAGGATGTCGAGCACTTTTTGTTCACTCCCCGGACGGACGGCAAATACCGTGTGCGCACTTACCTCCGTCAAGTGTTTGCGCAGGGGTTCGAGCGAGGCTATCTGCCGCGTGACCTTTTCGTTTGACGAAATGAGAACCGAGCCGCTCTTGACGAACAGGCGCGAAAATTCCCGTATCCATTCGTCGGCCGTTTTGACGACGTTCGCCGACCCGCGGCGGACGCGCAGCCACTCCCGCAGGCGCTCGGGGTCAACGCCGGCGCTCAGGGCGTTTGAAACGGACTCTTTTGTTATCTGCCCCTTATACACCTTATCAAACGCCGTGAGCGTCCCGACGTTGGAAAAATCAAAAAGCTCCGCCGGCGAAACCTCCTGCGGGATGACAACGGTAAAATCGGACATTATCACAGTATCGCGCTTGGGTTCTTTCGCGTAAAGTTCGTCAACGCCGCCGTCAATAAACCGGTTGGCCGTAAAGCGGGGCCCGCCCGACGAACTCCCCGAACCCATGCTGAGGCAGCCCAAACATTCAAGAACGTGCAGCGCGCGGACAAGCGCCTGCCTGCCGCCCTCTGGAAGAAGCGGATTCACCGTGAGCCACCGCCCCTCGCTCCGCCTCAACATTTCACGCGCGAGTTCAAGACCGAAACATCCTGAAAATTCGGCGGCGTAGCCCGCTAATTTTTGCAAACGCTCCCCCATCCCCTTTTCTAACCACGCCGCGAATTTCTGTCTATTAAGGAGATATTCCGGCCCCGCGTCAATAATCAGCGCCTCGTTTAGACAGAAGCCGATCAAAAATCCCGCCGGATGCCCCGAATCGGTGTCTTCCGGCACGCTTTTGCCCGTCATCGTCGGGTCGTGGACGAGGCATTTGAGCGCGGTTATCGTGGAGCGCGAGAGCCCTCCGTGCGTATTGCGCTTGAGCTGTCTGTGCAGGGCGAGCGAGCAGATAGCGGCCACATCGTTGAGCGGCCTCCACGGGCAGGCGGGCGGGCCTGCCGCGCACTCCGCCGCCGCTGCCGCCTCCGCCAACGCCCCGGCCATAAGCGGCCGCAAAACCGGCTCAAACTCGTCAAACCCGAAAAGCCTGACAGAGGCCGTATCCGAACCGTTCTGCGCCGCGAACACGAGAAGCGACATCAAAAGCGGCTCTTTGAAATAAGCGGCCGGCTCGGTAACAGGCAGCCCGTTTTTCCCCATAAGGTACACCTGCGCGCATTTGAGCCGCAATTCCGGCGGCAGCGCCTCGAAACGCTTAGTCAGGGAGGTTTTTGTGACAAATTTCGCCACCGCCTCCTTTACCATCGCCGACGAAAGAATACGCCTCGACCTGTCGGCGTCGGAGATGAGGTTATCGAAAATCCACTGGTGCGGGAGTTCCTTAACGTAGTCCCGGAAATGGGTGGTTTCAGGTATGTTCGAACGCTCTGTTAAAGCCATGCATTCCCGCATTTTCTGTGTCCGTTCAGGTTTTGGATAAGCTACAAAATATAATATATGCCGCGGGGGGATGTAAATGTTTTTTGTCTTTTAAATATTCTTCCATTACTGATCAGTTGGCACACACAAATTTCAAAAACGGGCAGCCTGTTTTACATAAATCTTAAAATTCGGCAACGCGAGAAATGCCTTGCGTTCAGAGTGCCAAGCCCTCACAACCGCCGAATCCTCCCTACGCCAGTGTTGTGTGTGATGGTTTGGGGGTTTCCTCTGTAGCGGATGATGTCGCCTACGCCCGTAAGGGTGGCGTTTAAAGTGTCGGCCGTCCGGCGGCTGAGCCTGTCGAAGCCGCTATTTTATTTTATCACTTGCCCTGACCTTTCCCACAGTCACACCGGCGTAAAGGCCGGGCCAGGTGTGCAGCCTGTGGCCTCTTTCGGTCCAGCGGCTGTGCCAGCTTCCGAAACGCTTCTCGTGTTCCGGCCAACTCCAACGATCGTCGCCCTCTATGCGCCCGTTTATGCTTACGCCGGCGGTGAACGCGACAAACGGCAAAGGGTTGTAGCTTCCGCCAACACGAAGTTTGTAGCCGTACCACCACCCCTCTTCTTCTTCTGCCCAAAATGCCGACCGCCAGTAATCCTCAAATTGCAACCAAACAAAATCAACGTTTGCGTGAAGCGGGCCGTTCATGCCGAACCGTGTTCCAACGCCGAATCCGTGCGCTTTGGGCCACTGGTTAAAGCCTTGAAAATCTCCGACAGGCTGACTGTACTCAATCACTGTATAAAACCACGGAGTACCGGTACGCAACGAAAAGGTTGGCATGTCCTCAGCAATGTCGCCGTAAACGGTCATGTCGATAACTCCGTTGCCAATGATGTTCAATAATCCGACAGGCGTTTTCTCGCTGTATCGGGCGATGTTGACGAGGCCAAACTGGTATTTGGATTTCCCTGCTATGTTGACCATCCCGCCCTGAACATAGCCGGCATCCCTCGCTATATTGACCATCCCGCCCTGAACATAGCCGACATCCCTCGCTATGTTGACCATCCCGCCTTGAACATAGCCGATATCCCTCGCTATATTGACCATCCCACCCTGAATATAGCCGATATCCCTCGCTATGTTGACCATTCCGCCCTGAATCCCATCAATATTACCGCTCGCCAAATTGACCATCCCACCTTGTACGCCCTGAAAGTTACCGTTCAAAATATTAACCATTCCCCCCTGAGCGCCGCTGCCGCCGTTGCCGATTACGTTGAGGTTCGATAATTGCGCTCCGTTAAAACGCCCTGCCGCAAGGTTTAATCCTACGCTTATCTGCGCACCGCTCATATCCTTATTCGCGATGTTAAAACCAAGGGCGACCTGCGTCCCGCAAAATTCAGCCTGCGCCACATTGCCGATAAAAGAAAGCTGCATCCCGTTATCCGGCCTGTCGCTCGTTACAAAAAGATTCCCATTAAACCGGTACGGCGCGCGGCAAGCCGAATCGAGCATGGAAACCTCGGCTGCATCATCCGGCACAGACAGGCAAACCCCGTCCGTACACGCGGAATCGTTATTCGCGGCAATGCCGTTATCAGCAATTATACCATCATCACCGCGGGTAACCGTCTGCTCGCGCCTAACCGACCGGAGCATATCCCGTGTCAGCAAAACTTTTTCGCCGGCGTCTAACCGCACACCCTCCGCAGCCCAGCCCGCCTCTACATATATATTGTAACTGCCGACCGGAAGCCCAAGCTCAATAGCGCGCCCCCTCGCCTTGTAAAGTTCGGCAACTAAAAAACCCCTGTCGTCGCGGATGAAAAACCGCCCCTCCAAATCGGCGTCGAGCGTAAGCCCCGAATTCGCGTGGCGCAAATCCGTCATCACCACGTCGCCCGTCCCCGTAAGGTTCATGTCGCGGCTCGGATGCTGCGCGCCGCCCATTGTAGACTGGGTGCTTTGGAGCGTCTCGTTGAAAGCGAACTGATACGCCTCGCTCAGCGTAACCGTCCCGCTGCCCGTCATATCCGCCGCCCCGCGCAGCCCGCTCACTAAGGCATGGGTGAAAAAGCTGCCGGCTATGCGATCGCTCTCCTGGCTGACCTCGTCCGCGCTCGATGACGTCAAAAACGCGTAACCTTTCATATCGGAACTCGCGTCGGACAAAAACGCCGGCCGAAACGCCCCGCCCTTGATGCGCGTAATCGCGCCCGACCCACAAGCGTCGACCACCGCGATTTTAAGATCGGCGCTGAGGGCGTCCACCTGGCTGCGGAGATCAGACCATTGCATAATCTCTCTTCCCAACAGCAGCCCGGTCTCGTCGGCGTGCCCGCTGTAATAGACGATGATCTCTTTCCGCCCGTTGCGATAGCGCGGGTCGTTGAGCTTTTGTTCGATAGCCGAGAATCCGCTTTGCATTTCGGCTACGCTGGGCTGGCTGAGAAAAACCTTGTTCCGTTCGTCGACCCCGCCCATCTCCGTCAGCACCGCCGCGAACGCCCGCGCGTCCGTCACCGCGTAGCGCAAGGTCGAGCGCCCGTGGCCACCATCGTTTGCGCCGGCGACGAGGAGGAAGCGGTGAATCTGCTGCGGCGTAGCCGCGGCAAATGATAATAGTGCTGTTAGCAGGATAATTGTTAATTTTTTTGTAATGATTTTCATCATGGTTGTAACCCTTTCTTTTTTTTATCATAATTAAAAAACAATAAAATCAAATTCAAAGTCAACATCAAAAGAAACCACCCCGTCCGCTCCGCGTCCACCCCTCCAAGGAGGGGAATAACATCAAATGCCTTTAATTCCCCTCCTTGGAGGGGTGCCCGTAGGGCGGGGTGG
>JAITFQ010000145.1 GCA_031281225.1 Chitinispirillales bacterium | reverse complement strand
AAATCTTTTGACCGACGACGCGGTTAAATAGTTGCTCTCCAAAATATTTGTAACAAAATCATACGTGAAGGGCGTCGTTTCGGGATTGAATCCGGTTCCGCTTTGAGTTAAATTCGACTCCATAAATACCCTGCCGGCATTTGGCGGGTTTTGGGCTTCGAAATGTCCCCAGATACGCCCCAAATGGTTATATATAAACGGTAGATTGATATACGGCCATTCTCCGGCGGTAGCAGGGTCTGGATTTGAAATATACAGATTCTGATTAAAAAGAACATTAAAATGCCCATCCCTTATACCCGAAACCATTTGACTAAACATGGTCCACGCCTCTATGGACGCCTCTACAAATTTCGCGTTGTCGGGAGCGATTACGGGAAATACCCCCAACGCTTCAAATCGCGGCTTGAAATAATCGTATATCCTGTCCCAAAACGATTCGGGATACCGTAAAATATACGCTTTCTCTTCCGGCGAAAGATTGTTAAGCAGGGGATCCCAAAGCTCGGTTGGTTCCTCGCTCCAATATGGGTAGTTTCGATCCATGCCGCGCCAAAAGGTTTCAAAAATTTGTGAGAAATCATAATAATTCGGTGATTCCCCTATGCTCTCAACATCGTTTCCCACAATGGAGGGTTGGCAGGAAGTTAAAATAACGCTGGCCGCAAGCATTACGGCGAGTATGGTAAATATCTGTTTCATGATTTGTTTCCCTTATCTGTTAAATATGTTACGGTTAAAGAGCGCTCCCAAACGAACATTAAAAGTATTGTTCATTCTGGGTACCAGATTGTATCCATAATTCTGCTGTAAATCGGTCAAGCCGTAGTAATACCGGCCTTCCATAAAAAGTATGTAGTTCGGGAGTGTATATTGAAAACCCATGCCCGACAAAAGACCGCCGTCAAAACGCGCGTCGCGGCCGGCGTCCATTTTTACCTTTTCGTCGTAATCATGGTAATACAGCCCGCCGGGATTGAAAGGATCATCTGTGAATTGAAGCTGTCTTCCAACTCTGTGGCTATGCACCCATCCGCCTCCGTAAGCACCGAAATTACCGAATATCCGAAATTGCTCCCAGCCAAAGGACATATTTGCCAAAAGAGGAACATCAATAAAACCGTTGGTAACGGTATTGTACACCCCATCATAAGGCCCGTCGCGCCGCATGGTATAATTTTTTTGGATGTATTGCAATTCACCCTGAATGGCAAACCAGTTTCTGAAACGGTAACGTACGGGAACAGCAATTTCAAATCCGCCGCAGCTTTCGTATTCGGTAAAGGGCCTGCAGGCTGTCGAGGTATGCAGGATGTTAGACGTATGGCCGCCGGCGACGCCTATGTGCAGCTTGGGCTGTTCCCTGTTCTGTAACACTTTTGAAGAATCGTGATTAATCGCTTCGACCGCGTTAATGGTGGAAGCCCACTTTATAAACGGAATGCCAAGCTCCAATCCTACTTGGGGCGCAATCGCTAATTTCGTATCGAGATTGTTGCCGATTCCATAAAAACCAACGCTGGCCCAAAACGCAAAATCCTGATTAATCATATATGTAAGCGCCGGAACTGCCGATATGCCGTAATCAAATCCATCTTCCTGACTTCCCGGAAGATAAAATGACACCGTACCCGAAAAACGTGTTTTTTCCGGATTTACATAACCGATTTGCGTTCGCAAACTGCTATACCTGTATATGGCTTTTTCGCCCATTTCAAGTAAGGAAAAATTGGGAGCGATATGACCGTAAATACCCATGTTGGTCCTTACGCCAAACTCAGCGCTTCCTCCGATATTCCAGTCGGCATGGGACATGAGCCTTGATGTCGTAAAAAGGAACGTGCCTGACAGCGCTCCCCAGTCAAGAGGATGCGTATAGCGGACTCCCGGAGTAATTCCCATATCGGCAATAGCGGGCAAAGGCGAATTGGGCGGTATCTGCGCGGGATTGGAAATAAGCCGCCCTTCATGAAACGGCAGCGTAAGCGAAAGCATTGTACCCACAATGAAATTCGTCGACGGAATCCTTAACAGCGGGGTCATGTCGACACCGAGCAGACTTGAAGAATGCGGCGAAGTCAGACCCATCGAATTTGAAACGTTCCCCGACAAAATAAAGGGGCCCATCGGTTTCATAAAACCGAGAAAAGGCGTTATATGGGCCTGTCCCTCTCTCCCCGTCGCGGCGTAACCGTCCGCCGTTATATTTCCGAAACCTACATCAAAGCCGGTATTCAGTAAAATAAAACTTTCAATTTCAGGGAGTTCCTCCGGTATTACTATGGCGCTTCCTTCCTCTTTCCCCTGTCTGTGCTGCGCCGGCGCCGGATTTACCGACCCTAACACAAACATCGCCAAAACAGGAAAAATCGCTTTTCTCAAAGCAGTTCTGTTCATTCGTTACTCTTCTCCTTTATGTTATGAAACGATAGTTCCTTCCCGGAATTCAATTATCCGGTCGGCAATATCATAATATCTGTCGTCATGAGAAATTACAAACAGCGTTCTCCCTTCGGATTTGAGCGCCGGCAATATTTCACGGTAAAATCGTTCTCTCATCTCCGGATCAAAATCCGCCGCCACTTCGTCGAGCAGCATTATCCGACGGTTTTCCAAAACAGCCGTAAGCAGGGCCATACGTTTCTTTTGCCCCGACGACAGGTTGACCGTAGGTAATTCGTCTTTATAATTTTGTACTTTTTCGTCGAGCCTCAATATGTCGCGCCATTTGCGGAATTGAGCGGCGTCCACATCCCCGTTGCCATAGAATCTGTCAAACAGGTGGAAGTCCGTCATTACGATTGAAAACATCGCCCTGTAATCCGCCTCGCCGATTCTCACCCCGTCAACTTCAATATTTCCCGACGTTGGTTTTTCGAGTCCGGCCAGCACGCGCATGAACGTTGTTTTGCCGCTGCCGTTACCGCCGCGCGCGATTACAAATTCCCCTTTTTTAATGTGGAATTTGTCTACGTGTATGGAAAATGCCTTTTCATCGTTGGCGCGTTTAGCATACTCAAACACGATATTTGCGCATTCAAGCAATTTGAAATCCGGCGCTGTCGGCATTTCCTCATCTTTTTCGATTATCGATTCTAAATCCGAGCGGCTAAACAGCTCTTCCAAATCCTGCAAACGCTTTATCATATCGGCTGCTGCCGTTGTCGTCGGGCCGGACGCCACGATGGAAAGAGCCGGCCCCGTTACCATAAGCGTTACCGACACGAGTTTCATTAAATCCTGCGCCGATGTCTCGGAAAATGACGGTAATAAAAAAAGAATCAGCCCCAAAGGTAAATAAACCACCGCCTGCTGCAAAACGACCGTACCTAAGAGCTGCAACTCGGAAACAAGCAGCCGTTCGTTTTTCTTCGCGCTCGCGGGGGCGATTTTTTCATTAAACAACGCCTCCGATTTCCGTCGGTTCATTTTCAGTTCGTTAAAGCCCTCAATAATATCTTTGAGCGATACCGTGAATCTGTCTACGGCTTGCGAGTCTTCAATTCTGCGCTTGTTTACTTTTTTGAGAATCACATCGCCGTACAGTCTTATGAGGCCATACAGCAGAACCGCAACAAGAAGCGCGCCCTGAATAGAAACCGTCGCGAGATACACACCGGCCAAAACCACCACGATTACCGACGATAAGTTTGGAATGAGAAAACGCGCCGCCGCGACGACCCCGGCCTTGTCGCCGCCAACCGCGGCATAAATCAACTCCGCGTCCATGCCGTTTTTCGCGGCGTAGGAAGAACGGCGCAATTTGTCCATTACGCTCAATTCCAATTCGCCCAAACCTTTCAACACCGCTGTCGACACTATTGTGCCGCCCAATTTCTGCGTGAAATAAAACGCGGCCAGCGCGGACGCGAACATCAGGCACGCGCGAAGCGAAACTTGCTCGCTTTCCGTAAAACTTTGAAGACCCAGCACCAACGAATACATCAAGACAGCCACGCACACGCCGCTAAACAACGCGGACGCATATACGGTATTCTTCTTACCGTTTGCGTGTTTCAGCACATACTCGACAAAATCTCTGTTCACTAACATCGTGAAAATTTTCCCTATACCCATTTTTATTTAATTATCCGTTACCGGTTCATTTTTCGCGCACACGATAAGCAATATCGCCCCGACAAGCGGCGTTAAAAACATCGTGGCAAAAAAAATCCCCCAAAAGCCCATCTTCTTGTTTCTGCCGAGAAACCCGAAAATAAAACTGACGACAATAATACCTATGGACACTCCGGCAATAGGCATGATCTAACCCTCCTTTTCATATTTAATACACGGCATGGTTTATTCCTCTCCTCTTTGGGCTTGCGGAGCGGTCGGGACGGCGCTGGCTTGCGGCAGTTGAGTACTGAACATGCCGTCCGCCGTCGGAAATCTTTCCATCATCCCGCTAAATACGCTTCCCATACGGTCTAAGCTTTCCTTTATAATATCGAAGTTTTCAATAACCGCGTCTATACGGCTGCTCCCGGCGTCGGCGTACTGCTCGGGCGTTATACCTCTCGGAAGACTCGTGGAACTTCCCCATTCGCCGGGATTCAGGATAAGCGGCATGCCGTCCTTGTTTCCCATCAAGACTAACTTGGCGTTATCGGATTTGGCGAGTTCAAGCGTGGCTTCTATGCCGCGAAAACGCAGATACGCCTCGCTCATTCCCTGATTCACAATACTTTGCGTCAGCCTGACCGCCTCGGCTTCTACAAAATTTCTCTTGTAGCGCTCGACTGATTTAAGTACACGGTACCGCTCGGCAAGCACTTCCTGTTCATTCACAAATTTTTGAGTAATCCCCTCGGCCATTTCATCGGGAAGCGTTACCATGCGGATAAGGATAGCTTGAAGCTGAAAAGGCGGCCCGCTGGAAGCCTCGGCCCCATCTTCCGACTCCGATTCGCCCAGCGTCCTGCGCGCGAGGGCTTCCACGCTGTCTTGCAGTATAAGCGGATTACCGTCATAAAGCTGGTGTTGCTCCATGCTTCCGATTACGGAACGCAGGGAAGAGGTTACGGTCGGGTCTATAACTCTTTCCACATAATCCGGCCCCACCGCGATATGTAAAAAACCGGCTACCGCCTTTTTGATGTTCCATATTATGGACATCTCAACTTTTACGCGCAGCCCGCCGGCCGTAAGCGCCACCACATCGTAACTTTTGCTTTGCATACGGGCATCATACACCGTAATATAGTCCCAGGGAAATTTGAGCTGAATACCTTCCGGAAGCGGCCTGTCCACAACGGTACCGCCAAAAAAACGGCTGTAATAAACACCGACATGTCCGGCAGGAATCGTCACCGTGCAAAACGGCCACAGCACCGCGGTAAAAAGCAACAGCCCCAAAAAGAATACAAACCATTCGAGTTTTTTCTCGACGATTTTTCGCTTCCAAAAATTTTTTTTCTTTTTTTTCTTTTTGCTTTTTGGCGTTACGGCGGTTTCCCCAAAATCGGGTTTTTCCGTCGTTGCATCATCGTTTTCTATCGACATTAAACCGCGCCTTTCCTAAATTCCTTTTTTCAGTTTGCCGACCGCGGCGCGAAATTCTTCCGCGCCGATACGCCGCGGACGGAACTCTCCGGTCGCACAGCAGTAATAATCCCTGATTCTCAAAAGCGTTCTCGCGCCAAAACTTTCCGCAGGCGACAGTGTCAAATCTATCCCTACCCCCTGCCCGTTTTTTTTCAAAAAACTTTCCTTTACAACCCAAATCTTACAAAAAAACTCATCAGGAAAAGCGGAGGTTTTGTACGCCGCGTATTCTTCCGCCGTCAGCGCCATCCGCGCGGCTCCGTCTTCCACCGCCGCCGTTTCAATATCCTGCACATCCACGCCAACAGGGGCGTCCGAAACCGCGCAGGCAACCGCGCCGCGGCAGTGGCTCAAACTGAAATGGATATGGGGATATTCGCCAAGCGACGGTTTCCCGGTCTCACCATACACAAAAGCGATCGGCTCATCAACGCCCCACCCCGTTTTCAAAGACAAGCGCAACAGCAGATAAGCGGCAGCCGAAAGCACTCTGTCTGCGGCTGACCGGTACGAGAAAACTTTCTCGCGCCGATCCGCCGACAGATACGGTATCATTTCTTCCATGAAATTAACGCCAAAACACTCTACCTCATCAAAAATATACAGTAAAGCGGTTTCAGGCGTACCGCGTTTACACAGCTTTAGCCTCCGCTTTTTTTCTCCCGCTTATGGTGTCGCCCATCCACTCGCGTGAGCTCTTGAACGCCGTAGAGAAATCTTCCTTCATAGCGTCAATGTTTGCGCCGATAAAACCGCCGCCCCGCTCGAAGTGAGAAATAAACATGCGCCCGATGGCGTAAGTCGTCATTCCGTAGGTTATGGTTTGAGAACCGACGGCCAGCGGGAAGCCTACCAGGGGAACCCCTATTATTGCCGTGGCGAGAACCGGAGCCGCAATCGCGCCGGCGGCGGCACCCGTCACCGAAACAATAATATTCTTCGCGGCGCCCTCCTTAAACTCAATGCCGTAAAGTTTGGCCAACTTGCGCACAAGCAGCAAATTAGCCGTCGTGGTAGCGGCGGCGCCAATAAACGGAAGCGGCAAAACGCCTATCCCCATAACAGAATAAACGCTCTTGCGCAACGCCTTCTCAACTTCGGCCTCATCCACAACCTTTACGGCTTTCGCCCCGGCGGTAACCGCCACACCTGCCGGCACCCCGGCCTCTTTCGCTTTCTTGCTGTCCTGCTCCACCATAAATACATGCTCCTTACGGTTATTGGTTATTAAAAAGTCATTCTTACTGCCCGATATTTTTTACGGCACGAATCAGAACCCATCCCACCTCATGGCTCTGACCCCGCCCGCAACTTTCTCAAGCTGATCATCGGCAAGCTCGCCGCTCGCGCTTTCCGCCGCCATATTTTCTCCGGCCTTGCCGGCCTTGGGATCCGATTCCATGTCCTGTGAATTTTTCTTATCCTGCACTGTACCGCCTCCTTTTTAAGAATTATGGTTATATATATACACAACATCATTAAATTCGTATTAATATACAATGGGAAAATTCCTGTTGAGGTATCATCGTGGTATCACGATGTATCGTTTTTTTTGATACCTCGATATTTTGACATTTCCGCCCGCCTGTTGACTTTTACCACTCTGAGGGGGTTTTCGTAAATTTTGTCTCTATACCTCTCTGTTTTCATGGGCAGGTATGGTGTAGGTCGTGATGTAGGCCGCAAAAATAATTAGCAATTATAAGACTGGACGGTACCGCGTTTTTTACTTCGAGGGGATAAATCTGTTATCTTCACTCTTCTCTAACCTCATACCCCCCCTTTCCTTCAAACACGATTGCTATAAATCTAATATCGCCCCGGTCTGCAAAGCGCGGGTCTTTTTTGTATTTTTCTATTTGCTCCCGCGCCTCGGCGAATTTTGTTTCTGTTTCTGTCTTTGAAGCATCGGTTTTGACGTATTTGATTTCGAAGATGTATTCGTACTTGATATCGGGCTTTACGGGGTGTTTGAGCAGGTAGATGTCGGTATAGCCGTTTATGTTTTCAGCTTCGGAAACGGGAAGGTAGAAACTGCTCATGAACAGGGTGGAGAGCAGCATTGCCTTGATGTATTTTTCGTCGAAGTTTATCAGGTCTCTGTTGGAGAGGCGTTTTAGAAAATTTTCGGTGAAAAAGTCTAAATATGAATTGATATCGCCTCGAAATGCCATTTTACTTATGACATCTGAAAGTTTACGGGTACTCACCGCAG
>JAITFQ010000089.1 GCA_031281225.1 Chitinispirillales bacterium | reverse complement strand
CCCCCCCCCCCCCCCCCCCAATAATTCTAAACAAACCGCTTACTTTATATGTCTGTTGTATAAATACGTATCCATACACACTATGGGACAGCAGACGGATATGGGATGATAGTGAATGTATTTTATATATTTTACTGAAAAGGGGCAGGTATGAAAACCATTTTCGTCGTTGACGATAACGTTACGAATTTGACAACGGCAAGGCAGGCGCTCGAAGAGCGCTATAAGGTGTGCCCCCTGCCGTCCGCCGCGCGTATGTTTCAAATGGCGGAAAAGATCACGCCGGACCTCATCCTGCTTGATGTAATCATGCCGGAGATGGACGGTTTTGAAGCGATAGCGAAATTAAAGCACGACGACAAGCTGCGCAGGATTCCCGTTATATTCCTCACGTCGCTTGATGACGCGGGAGATGAGGAAAAGGGGCTGCTCCTCGGCGCCGTGGATTATATCACCAAGCCTTTTCACGCCCCCATTATGCTTGCGCGGGTCAAGGCCCATATAGAAGTGGCGGATTTTAAGCGCGAAATCGACAGAATCGGCAGAACGGATCTGCTTACGGGCCTGCCGAACAAGCGCGCTTTCGACGAACGCCTCAATATTGAGTGGCGCCGCGCCATACGCCAAAAAGAGCCGCTCGCCGTTTTGATGATTGACGTGGATAAACTAAGCTCATACAACGACGCCTACGGACACACGCAAGGCGATTCTCTTCTAAAAGCAATTGGGGGAATTCTCACAAAAAATGTGGACTGTCCCGTGGATTTAGCCTCATCCCGGGGCGGCGAGGATTTTTTCGTATTGCTGCCGAACGCCGATCTGGACGCGGCGGTGAAAATTGCCGAACGGATACGGACGGAGGCTGCGGATACAACATTCCCCATGCCCGACGGAACGCCCACGCGCGCGGCCATAAGCATTGGGGTAAATAGTGAAATGCCCACGGACAGCAGCGGTACCGCCGGCGTTTTTCTCGCCAAAGCCGAGGGGAGGCTGCGCGCCGCGAAAGAGGCGGGCGGCAATAGGGTTTGCTCAGACGATCAAAATGGCGCGTCATGACACATTTTTTATTGCGGATATTTTTATTACCAATACTTTTGGTTTCAATGTTAGCTGGCTGCGGAGCTGTGAGGACGCCGCCTGCCGATTCGCCGGACGGCTTGCCTTTCACGTCATACAGGGATATTCCCGGTGTAACTAAGGAAGAGATTTTGGCGGTTGAGGCGATCCGCGGGCAGTTGACGGCGCCGCTTATTTACGGGATGACTTTAACTACTGAAATGTTCATAAGCGAAGATGGCGTGCTTAAGGGGTTTGCGGTTTTGTTCTGCGAATTTCTAACCTCGCTGTTCGACATGCCTTTTGAGCCGAGGATTTATAAATGGGACGATTTAATCGTCGGGCTTGAAAGCGGTGAGATCGCTTTTACAGGAGATTTGACCCCCACGGAAGAGCGCAGAAAAATATATTTTATGACCGACCCCATCGCTCTCCGCACGGTAAAACACTTCCGTCTGGCGGGCAGCCGCCCAATCGCGGAGATCGCCGCGAGGCGCCCCCTGCGCTACGCGTTTCTCGCCGGAACCATAACCGGCGACGATGTAAAAGCCGCTTCGAGAGATTCGATCGAGATGTTTTTTGTCGATAACTATGATGTCGCCTATGACTTGCTCAAAGAGGGGAAAATAGACGCTTTTTTTGATGAAAATTCGGCGGAATACATTCTTGACAATTACACTACCCTGGTTATGGAACAATTTTTCCCGCTGCTCTACGCGAGCGTTTCCATGACGACGAAAATCCCTGTTTTAGAGCCGATAATTTCGGTTGTTCAAAAGATGCTGGAAAACGGCGGCGGCGCGTATTTGGCGAAGCTGAGTTCTGAAGGCCAAAATATATATAAGAGGGATAAGTTTTTAAGACTGTTAAGCGAAGAAGAGCGGGAATATCTAAACAGCCGTGCGGTTATTCCGTTTTTGGCCGAGTCACACAACTATCCCACAAGTTTTTACAGCAGAAAGGAAAAACAGTGGCAGGGCGTGGCTATTGGCGTAATAGGGGAAATCGAAAATCTGACCGGGTTGCATTTTCAAATTATTAACGATTACGGGGCGGAATGGGATGATTTACTGATGATGCTCGAAAGCGGCCAAGGGTCTGTAATATCCCAGTTGGTCCACACGCAAGACAGGGAGGGGCGTTTCCTTTGGCCCGCAACCCCGCTTTTTATTGATTATTATACCCTTTTGTCCAGAGTTGATTTCAGAGATATTGGCCTAAACGATATTTTTTATATGACTGTAGGCATAATTCGCGGTTCTATTTTTGAAGAGGTATTTAAGAGATGGTTTCCCGATCATCCGAAAATTGTAGAATTCGATGACGCGAAAACTCTTTTCAAAGCCCTTGAACGCGGCGAAATAGATTTGGCTATGTCAAACCGGAACAATTTCTTGTATCTGACAAACTTCCTTAAACAAACGCGGTTCAAAATAAATTACCGATTTGATTTGCCGGTCTTTGAATCTACGTTTGGAATTTACAAGGGCGATTCGCTTTTACTCGGCATTATCGACAAGGCGCTCGTTTCGGTAAATACCCGGGAATATTATAACAGATGGGCCCGCAACATCTACAATCACAGTGTAAGATTAGCGGGGGAGATGGAAAGATTGCCGCTGATTTTTGGCATAATCGGATTGCTCTTATGCGTGCTTATCCTTGTCTTTATCTTGATGCTCCGAAGCCGCAGGGAGGGGAAGCGGCTTGAACGCAATGTGCAGATACGCACGCTTGAGCTTAAAGAATCGCAGGAGGAGTTAAAAGAAGCCGTATTGGCCGCCGAAAACGCCAACCGCGCAAAAAGCAATTTTTTAGCTACCGTATCCCACGAAATCCGCACCCCCATGAACGCGATCATAGGCATATCGCAAATTCAACTGCAAAGAGCGGAACTTCCAGGCGACTATGAGGAAGCGTTCTATAAAATCTACCGCTCCGGCAACAGCTTGCTTGGAATAATTAACGATATTCTCGACCTGTCAAAAATCGAGGCGGGCAAATTGGAGTTGAACCCAGGCGAATACGACGTTCCGTCCTTTATCAACGATGCCGTACAGGTTAATATTATAAGGATAGGCTCAAAAAAGATTCAACTTACGGTCGATCCCGAGAGTTCTCTCCCCTCAAAACTCTACGGCGATGACCTGCGCTTGAAGCAGATACTTAACAATTTACTGTCAAACGCGATAAAATATACCGACAAGGGGCATGTAAAACTGTCAATCAGCCATTTGGCCGCGGGTGAAGACGTTGTATTGCGGTTTTCCGTAGAGGATACCGGGCAGGGGCTTACGCCGGATGATAAGGCGAATCTTTTTTCCGAATACCGGCGTTTCAACACCTCCGCCAACCGGATCGCGGAGGGGACAGGGCTGGGCCTGTCCATCACCAAACGCCTCGCGGAGATGATGGATGGAAAAATTGAGTTCGAAAGCGAGTACGGCAAGGGGAGCGTATTTACGGTGGAAGTCCGCCAGAAGCGCGTCCCGTGTGAACCTATCGGCGAGAAAGTCTCGGAAAATCTCAAAAAGTACACTTTCACGGTAAGCAAAAAAGACAGGCGGCAAATAATCCGCAATGTGATGCCCTACGGCAAAGTCCTCATCGTTGATGATGTCGATACGAATCTGTACGTCGCTAACGGCTTGCTCGCGCCGTACCAGCTTGATGTCGAAACGGCGGACAGCGGTTTTGCGGTGATTGAGCTTGTGGAGAGCGGAAAAGTTTATGACATTATTTTTATGGACCACATGATGCCGAAGATGGACGGGATAGAAACCGCGCAAAAGCTGCGCGCCATGGGTTATGCCGCCCCAATCATCGCGCTGACCGCCAACGCCCTTACCGGAAACGCGGAGATGTTCAGGCAAAACGGTTTTGACGGGTTTATCTCAAAGCCGATCGACATTCATTTCATGGACGAGGCTTTGAATAAATTCGTTCGCGACAGGCACCCGGAAGAAGCGAAAAGATACAGCGCCGCTGGCGTTAAGGCCGCCGCCCGCCCGTCCGCGGTAAATTTCGAACTGCTCAAAATATTCCGGCGCGACGCGGAAAAGGCGGTCGCCACGCTCCGGCAGGCAATCACAAACGATGACGCGCAACAGTTTACAATCACCGCTCACGCCATGAAATCCGCCCTTGCCAATGTAGGCGAAAGCGATAAGTCACAAATCGCGGCAAGCCTTGAAAAGGCCGGGAAAAGCGGCGACGCGGATTATATAGGCGCGAATATCGAAAATTTCATAAATGCTCTTGAAGAATTGATCGAACGCTACGACAAAGACAGCGAAAGCGCCGCCCCCCTTGCCAACGACGCTGGCATAACCGAAGACACGGCGTATCTCGCGCAGTACCTCGATGCAATAAAAACCGCTTGCGAAAAGTATGATGATACGGCGGTATTTCAGGCGCTCGACAGGCTAAAAGAGAAAACGTGGAAAAGGGATACGACAAAAATCCTCGAAAATATCCGAGAGCTCGTTTACACGACCAGTGACTTTGAGGCCGCCGCTGAAAATATACAAAAATTGTCTGCCTATTGACCCGCTGAGTGTCAATAATGTATTTTATATATATTATTGAAAGGGAAAAGGCATGAAAACGATTTTTATTGTTGACGATAACGCTACAAATTTAGTGACGGCTAATCAGGCGCTTGAAGGGCACTACAAGGTGTTTCCGCTGCCGTCTGCCGCGCGCATGTTCAAGATGGCGGAAAAAATCACGCCCGACATCATACTGCTCGACGTGGAAATGCCCGAAATGGACGGCTTTGAGGCGCTCAGGCTGTTAAAAGAAGATGTGAAGCTGAAATCAATCCCCGTCATATTTCTTACCGCGAGGAACGACGCGGAAACGGAGGTGCGCGGCTTTGATATGGGCGCGCTCGATTTTATCAGCAAACCGTTTTCGCCGCCGGTGCTCATAAAAAGGATCGAAACCCACATCGAAGTGGACAAGATCGTCAAAAAAAGCCAAAACTCCGTCCGCAACATCCACAACGCGACAATCAGGGTTATCGCGGAAATGGTGGAAAGCCGCGACAAGGTGACCGGAGGGCATATCGGGCGTACGCAGATGTATCTCAAAATCCTTGTCGACGAACTTGTCCGCACGGGTGTCTATACGGTGGAAATGGCGGAATGGGACATGTCCCTGCTGCTGCCGTCCGCGCAGCTCCACGACGTAGGCAAAATCGTGATTAGCGACGTAATCCTCAATAAACCCGGTAAGCTGACGAGCGAAGAATTTGAAATCATAAAAAAGCACTGTTCCGAGGGCGAGCAGATTATCGACCGAATCATGGGCATGGCGGAAGACGACGGTTTTTTTTTTTTTTTTAAGCGGTTCGCGGGGTATCACCACGTAAAATGGGACGGCAACGGTTATCCGCGGGGGCTTTCTGGCGAAAAAATTCCGCTTGAAGGGCG
This sequence comes from Chitinispirillales bacterium, assembly GCA_031281225.1. Classification (GTDB taxonomy): domain Bacteria; phylum Fibrobacterota; class Chitinivibrionia; order Chitinivibrionales; family Chitinispirillaceae; genus GUT77. The sequence goes on along the minus strand of JAITFQ010000089.1, from coordinate 21,757 downwards.
CATAATGGCGATCGCGGACATATACGACGCGCTGGTATCCGAACGCCCGTATAAAAAACCGTTTACCCACGAACAGGCGGTAGACATTATTAAGAGGGACAGCGGCACGCACCTTGACCCCAAAGTAGTCGAGGCGTTTTTGAGTGTCGCGGATGATTTTTGGGTGGAACTTATGAACTACAACGACAGGGAAGTCATGTAGATTGGAGCCGTAGGGTATGAAGTACCTGCTGTTATTGCCCATGTTTTTATTCATTGCTCTGGCAGGGTGCGGAATCAGGGTCGTAGAAACGCTGTCTGATGATTTGCAGGGCGCCCCGTTTTATGCCTCATACTGTGATATCCCCGGCGTAACCGACGAGGAGGTCTCGGCCATTGAGGCGATACGCGGCCGGACGGCGGCTTTTGTCTATGGCGGTCTGCCGGGCACCGAGGCGTTCAAGGGCGAAGACGGTGAAATAAAAGGTTTTATCGCCCTGTTCTGCGAATTGCTGACCACGCTGTTCGGTATCCCCTTTGAGCCAAAACTTTACGAATGGGACGACTTAATCGCCGGGCTTGAAAGCGGCGAGATCGACTTTACAGGGGAGCTGACCGCCAAGGAAGAGCGCAGAAAAATATATTTTATGACCGACCCCATCGCTTTGCGCACCGTAAAATCCTTTCGTTTGGCGGGCAGCCGGCCAATCGTGGAAATCGCCGCGAGGCGCCCGCTCAGATACGCGTTTCTCGACGGAGCCATAACAGGCGACGATGTAAAAGCCGCTACCAAAGATTCAATAGAAATGTTTTTTGTAGATAACTATGAAATTGCATATAACATGCTTAAAGAGAGGGAAATAGACGCGTTTTTTGAAGAAAATACGGCGGAATACGTTTTTGACAGTTTTGCCGACATCGTTACGGAATATTTCTTCCCGCTGCTCTTTTCGGATGTCTCCCTGACGACGCGGAATCCGGATTTTGAGCCGATTATCTCCGTCGTTCAAAAAATGCTGGAAAACGGCGGCGACTTATACCTGTCGAAGCTGTACAACAGGGGGCAGCAGATCTATATGCAAAATAAGTTTTTAAAACTGCTGACCGAAGAAGAACGGGAACACTTGCGCGGCCGCACGGTAATCCCTCTATTAGCCGAGTATGACAACTATCCCACGAGTTTTTACAGCGTCAGGGAAAAACAGTGGCAGGGAATTGTTTTTGACGTAATAAAAGAGATAGAGGCTCTGACCGGGCTATCCTTTCAGGTCGTCAACAGTCATACGGTAGAGTGGGATGAACTGCTGTATATGCTCGAAGTCGGCGAGGGCTCCATACTGACCGATCTTATACGTACTCCGGAGAGGGAAGGGCGCTTTCTTTGGCCTTCGAACGCCATCGCGTATGATTACTACGCCCTTTTATCCAAATCGGATTTTAGAGACATCCGCTCCAACGAGATTTTTCACATGACCGTAGGCATGGTACGCGGTTCCGCCCATCATGAAATGTTCAGAAAATGGTTCCCCAATCATTCAAAAATTGTAAAATACAACTGCTCGGACGATCTGCTCAAAGCCCTTGAAACCGACGAGATAGATTTAGCCATGTCGAGCCGGAATCAGTTGCTTTATTTAACAAACTATCTTGAGCGCGTAGGGTATAAAATTAATTTTCTGTTTGACCTGCCGTTTGAATCCGCGTTTGGTTTTCATTTGGGCGAGCCGCTTTTATGCGACATTGTCGACAAGGCGCTCGGTTTGGTAAACACGCAGAGTATCCACGACAAGTGGGTCCGCAAAGTCTATGATTACAGGGTAAAGTTAGCGGAAGAGAGATTGCCGTTAATGTTTATGCTGGGCGGATTGCTTTTATGCGTATTTTTCCTCCTCGTTATTTTGATGATTTTGAAACGCAATGAGAAAAAACGGCTCGAGCGCGAAGTGCTGTCGCGCACAAACGAACTGAACGAAGCCGTGCAGGCCGCCGAAAACGCCAACCGCGCGAAAAGCGACTTCCTCGCCACCATGTCGCACGAAATCCGCACGCCGATGAACGCCATTATGGGGATAGCGCAAATCCAACTGCAAAAGGACGACCTGTCGACGGAATTCAGAAGCGCGCTGAACAAGATATATTCATCGAGCAGCAGCCTGCTCGAAATTATCAATGACATTCTCGACCTGTCGAAAATTGAAACGGGCAAGCTCGAATTGAACCCCACGGAGTACGATATTCCAAGCCTCATAAACGACACCGCGCAGGTCAATGTCATAAGGATAGGCTCAAAGGAGATCCATTTCACGGTTGATTCGGACAGCTCGCTCCCGTCGAGGCTTTACGGCGATGAACTGCGCCTGAAACAGATACTCAACAACCTGCTTTCAAACGCGATAAAATATACCGACAAGGGCCATGTAAAACTGTCGGTCAGCCATTCGGTCGCGGGTGAAAACGTTCTGTTGCGGTTTTCCGTGGAGGACACAGGGCAGGGGTTTACATCCGCCGATAAGACGAAGCTATTTTCAAAGTATCAGCGTTTCAACGTTTCCACCAACAGGGCTACCGAGGGGACGGGCCTGGGCCTCTCCGTAACCAAACGCCTGCTCGAAATGATGGACGGAAAAATCGAGGTTGAGAGCGAATACGGCAAGGGGAGCGTATTTACGGTGGAGGTCGTCCAGAAGAGCGTTCCGTGCGAACCTATCGGTACGGAGGTTTCGGAGAATCTCAAAAAGCTGTCTTTCGCGACGGGTAAAAAAGACAAGCGGCGGAGGGTTCACGGCGTTATGCCCTACGGCAAGATTCTTATCGTTGACGACGTTGATACGAATCTGTATGTCGCCCAGGGCCTGCTCACGCCGTACCGGCTTAATGTGGAAGTAGCGAACAGCGGCTTCGCGGCAGTTAATCTGATAAATTGCGGAAAGGTTTACGACATCATTTTCATGGATCACATGATGCCGCAGATGGACGGAATAGAGACCACGCAAAAAATACGCGCTCTGGGCTACACCGCCCCAATCATCGCGCTGACCGCCAACGCTATTGTGGGAACCGCCGAAATGTTCAGGCAAAACGGTTTTGACGGATTTATCTCCAAACCGATAGACATCCGCTATATGGATACGATTTTAAACGAATTCGTCCGCGACAGGCACCCGGAGGAAGCGAAAAAATATGTGGAAAACGCTGTGCCCGCGTTGTCGACAGTAGACCCGAAAGTGCTCGAAGTATTCCGGAGCGACGCGGAAAAAGCGATCGTTACGCTCAGGGAGACCGTCCAAACCGGCAATACAAAATTGTTCGCGATCACCGCCCACGCCATGAAAGCCGCCCTCGCCAACATATTTGAAAGCAAAAAATCGCAAGCCGCGGCCGCGCTTGAAAAAGCGGGGTTAGACGGCGACGTGGATTACATGAGCGCCAATACCGAAAGTTTTATCAAATCGTTAGAAGAGTTGATTGAACGTTTAAATTCGGCGGATAACAAGCGGGTATCCTCCCATATCAATGAAGCGGATATCATTGAAGACATAGAGTATCTTGTGGAACATCTCGCGGCAATAAAAACCGCCTGCGAGAATTTCGACAACACCGCCGTCTATAAGATTCTCGACCTGATAGAAGAAAAAATCTGGAAAACAAAAACAACCGAGGTAATAAAAAACATACGCGCCTTGATTTATGTGTCGAGTGATTTTGAAATAGCGGCGGAAAATATACAAAAATTTTTAACGGAGGAAGTGTGAAAATTACGACAATTAGAAAACGGGCTATGTTTTTCATAGCAGCGTTTTTGCTGGCGGCGTGCGTGGCCGGGTGCAAAAAAAGCGCTCCCGCGTGGACTTTGGGGCAGCCGCTCGGCAAAGACGACGTTAAAATCAGCATTTTCTTTCTCGACAAGGCGGAGAGCGGGTATTCCTACGCGCATGACGCGGGGCTTGGGGAAGCGCAGCGGCAATCAGGGTTGCGTGACGATCAGGTAACGCGCAGGTACAATGTGAATGACGCGGATAACAGCAAAGTCGAGCACATGATGAGGGAGGAGATCGCGGCGGGCGCCAATATCATAATAGCTACCTCCTGGGGATATATGAATGTTTGCGAAAAACTGGCCGCCGAGTTTCCGAATGTCGTCTTTGCGCACGCGTCCGGCTACAAATACAACGAGACCAACTTTACCAATTACTTCGGGCGGCTGTATCAGGCGCGCTATATCAGCGGTGTCGCGGCGGGCCTGAACACAAAAACCGGCAAATTAGGGTTTGTGGCGGCGCAGGATAGTACCAACAGCGAAGTGACAAGCGGGGTCAACGCGTTTGCGCTGGGCGTAGAAAGCGTCAATCCAAGCGCCCGGATATACGTCGCGGTAACCCACAGTTGGTATGACCCTTACGGCGAATACGAAGCGACGCAAAAACTTATCGCCCACGGATGCGACATGATCGCGCTGCACTCCGACACCCCCAGACCGCACGACGCGGCAAACAAAGCCGGCGTTTTGAGCATAGGCAACAATATCGACATGCGTGAGTATGCGCCCAACTCCGTGCTGACTTCAACTGTTTGGAACTGGGGCGCGTATTACACTTTTTTAATACGGAGCGTGATAGACGGCACTTTCACCACCGAGCCTTTCTACGGTGGTTTGGCGGAAGGGGTGGTTGATGTGGCGCCGTTAACCGAAGCGCTTGCCGCGCCGGGAACGGAAGAGGCGGTAAACGCGGCGAGAAACCGCATACGTAATGAAAAATTTAACGTATTCGATGGCAAAATGGAAACAAATTACGGGCGTGTAGTTGGAATGGACGGGCAGACTCTGTCCGACAGCGAGATTACCGGCGGGATTAACTGGTATTATAGAACTGTAACCGTGCTGAGATAACAGTGCATCTGGGGGAGCGGTAAGGTGAATTTAAAAAAACTACTGAGACAAAATTACTTGCAGGTGTTGCTTGTATGCGCGGCGTTTTTTCTTATGACCGTTATAGGCAGTATTTATGTTAACAATATCCTGCAAAAGGAATCTTTGGCCACGGTTACGGCCACGCTTAACGAAACCGAGCAAACCATACGCGCCTATCTGCGTGAGCCGATGGTCGCGTTTGTCACCATTCATAAAACCGTGCAGGACCTGCTCGACAAGGGGGAATCTTTGGAAACGGTGCGCGACTACCTCGTGCGCACCACAGGCTTGCTGACGACCGGCGACAGGCACGTTAAAGGGCTGAGTCTCATATACGGATACATACGCGGCGAAATGGTGCTCGGCTCCGATGTGGATTTGGGCGACGACGAATACGTACCGCAGAGGCGCCCGTGGTTTCAGCAGGCGATAAGGAGCAATGAAATTGAATATACGGCGCCTTACATAGACGTAACCACCGGCCATCCCATTATCTCTTTGGCGCAGATACTGCGCGGCAGAAACGGGGAGTATTACGGTGTGCTGGCGTTAGATGTGACTATGGCGTGGCTTATGGAGTACGCGAAGTCGTTGCAGTTTGCCGAAGGCGGGTACGGCATGATCCTGAACCAGTATTTGCGAATTCTCGCCCATCCGCAGGAACGGTATCAAGACGTCCAGCTTCAGGAGCTGGGCCCCGATTATGCCGAAATAGCATACGCGCTGCGTACCGGCAGGGATGTGCCGCCCATGATTATACGGGATTATGACAATACGAGAGTGATAGTTTTTTGGGAACGGCTGTATAACGGGTGGCACCTCGGCGTTGTGGCGCCTGCCGCCGCCTATCACTCCAACGTTTACCTTAATGTTTTCTGGTTGACGATTTTGGGAATTTTGCTGTCGTTTTTTCTAAGTTATATCCTCCTGCGCCTCTCCGCCGCGAAAACACGGTTTGAGGAGGAGAGCAAGTCCAAGTCATCATTTTTGGCCACCATGTCGCACGAGATCCGCACGCCGATGAACGCCATCATGGGGATAGCGCAAATCCAGTTGCAAAAAGAGGGTGTCCCAAGAGAATTTGAGGACGCGTTAAGCAAAATATACTCGTCGAGCAGCACTCTGCTCGGAATTATTAACGACATTCTCGACCTGTCGAAAATTGAAACGGGCAAACTCGAATTGAACCCCGTAGAGTACAACATCCCAAGCCTCATAAACGACACCGTGCAGGTCAACGCTATACGGATAGGCACAAAGGAGATAGAATTTACCGTCGACCCCGACAGTTCCCTCCCGTCAAAACTCTTTGGCGACGAACTGCGCCTCAAACAGATACTTAACAACCTGCTCTCCAACGCGATAAAGTATACCGACAAGGGGCACGTAAAACTGTCCATCAGCCATTCGATTGTAGGCGAAGATGTTTTGCTGCGGTTTTCCGTAGAGGATACCGGGCAGGGCCTCACGCCTGACGACAGGGCAAAACTCTTTTCGGAGTACCAGCGTTTTAATGTTTCCGCCAACCGGGCTACCGAGGGGACGGGCCTGGGCCTGTCCATAACCAAGCGCCTGTTGGAGATGATGGACGGAAAAATCGAGGTTCAAAGCGAGTACGGCAAAGGCAGCGTATTTACGGTAGAAATCGTCCAGAAAAGCGTCCCGTGCGAGGCGATTGGCGTGGAGATTTCGGAAAATCTCAAAAAGTTCTCTTTCTCCGCGGATAAAAAAGATAACGGGCAGATGGTCTGCGATATCATGCCCTACGGCAAGGTACTTATTGTTGACGATGTAGATACGAATCTGTATGTCGCTCAGGGCCTGCTTGCGCCGTACAAGCTCGATGTCGAAATAGCGAACAGCGGTTTCGCGGCGCTTGAATTGATAGAGGGCGGCGAGATTTACGACATCATTTTCATGGATCACATGATGCCCGAAATGGACGGCCTGGAAACGACGCAAAAACTGCGCGAGTTCGGCTACGGCGGCGTGATTGTCGCGCTTACGGCCAACGCGATCGCGGGTAACGCCGAAATGTTCAGGCAAAACGGTTTTGACGGGTTTATCTCAAAGCCGATTGATATCCGCTACATGGACGCGGTTTTGAACGAATTTGTCCGCGACAGGCATCCTGAGGAAGCGAAAAAATACAAGGCGGCGACATTTGCGGAAACTACCGCGGCCGCGCCGTCCGCCGCGAGATTAAAACTGCTTGAAATATTCCGGCGCGACGCGGAAAAAGCCGTAGCCGTGCTCAAAGAAACAACTCTGAGCGGCGATATAAAATTGTTTACAATCACCACCCACGCCATGAAATCCGCCCTCGCCAATATATGGTCGCAAGCCGAGACCGCGCTTGAAGAGACGGATTCCGGCGGCGGGGCGCCGCCGAGCGCTTTGCGCATGTCGCAAGCCGCGGCCGCGCTCGAGGAAGCCGGGCGCTGCGGCGATATGGACTATATAAGCGCCAACACTGGCAGCTTTATCAAAACTCTCGAAGAGTTGATCGAACGCCTGAAATCCGCCGACGAAAACAGCAAGGGTGCGATCCCCGTCGTCGATGACGACGATATAGTGGAAGATACGGCGTACCTTGCGGAACATCTTGCGGCAATAAAAACCGCCTGCGAAAATTTCGACAATACTGCCGTTTACAAGACTCTCGACCTGCTGGAAGAAAAAATCTGGAAAACAAAAACAACCGAAGTAATAAAAAGTATTCGGGAGCTTGTTTACGTAACCAGTGATTTTGAGGAAGCGGCGAAACTGGTTGAGATGACGCTCAATACTTTCAACTCAGCAGGAGCGGAGTAAATTTGGACAGGATCAACTCATATTATACCATATTTAAGCAGAAATCAAAGCACCTTGTGCCGGGGTTGTTTATCCTGTCTTCCATTTTTTTGATATTAGTCTCTTTTGGCGCTAACCATTTTGTCAAGGAATCGCTGCACAAGATGGAGCACAGCATAGAGCAGCACATGATCACCGCGGCGAAATATCTTGCGAACATTGTGGACGCGGAAGAACTGAACATGTATCGCGAAGAAGCGGATATGGAAACGGAAGCGTATCAGGCGCTGCGGCAAAGGTTATTCGAGTTCGCTCAAAGCATAAATGTCCTGTACGCCTACTTCATACGCCCCGAAAAGTATAACATGCTCTATATAATAGATAATGATTACGATTTGGAAACGCAGGTGGGGTTAGGCACCGAGCCTATTACCTACGAGGAGCACCCCTGGCTTACCGAATTATTGGACGAGCGGCGGGCAATTTACTCCGGGCTTGGTGTCTACGACGTAGGCTGGGACGGGCTCGTAACCGCTTACGCCCCGGTATTTGACAGCGATGGAAACGTAGTGGCGATCGCCGGAGTGGATATGGAGGATACCGCGATAATTTACACGAGGCGCATGGTGCTCATCCTTACTCTGGTGCAGATTATATCGGTTGCGCTTGTGTTTGTGAGCGGGCTGATTAGCCTCATAAACTACCACAAGGAGCGCGCGGCCGCCGTGAAGGCGCGGATTAAGGAGACGAACGCCAGCACCGCCAAGTCTAAATTTTTAGCCACCATGAGCCACGAAATCCGCACCCCCATGAACGCGATAATAGGTATTACGCAAATCCAGTTGCAAAAAAAAGACCTCCCCGGTGAATATGAAGACGCTTTGGGTAAAATCTACCGCTCCGGTGACAATTTGCTCGGAATTATCAACGACATCCTCGACATGTCAAAAATCGAAACGGGCAAAATGGAGTTGAATTCCGCCGAATACGATCTCGCGAACCTTATAAACGACGCAGTGCAGACCAATGTTGTTAAAATAGGTTTAAAGGAGATTAACTTTACGGTTGACCCCGGCGCGTCTCTCCCCTCAAAGCTCCACGGCGATGAGCTGCGCTTAAAGCAGATACTCAACAACCTGCTCTCAAACGCGATAAAATACACCGACAAGGGGGATGTAAAACTGTCGATCAGCCACTCGGCCGCGGGTGAGGACGTTTTGCTGCGGTTTTCCGTAGAGGATACGGGGCAGGGGCTTACGCCGGAAGACAGAGACAACCTTTTTTCGGAGTATCAGCGTTTCAACACCGACGCCAACCGGACTACCGAGGGGACGGGCCTGGGGCTTTCCATAACCAAATACCTGACAGAGATGATGGATGGAAAAATCGAGGTTAAAAGCGAGTACGGCAAGGGCAGTGTATTTACTGTTGAGGTTGTTCAGAGGAGCGTATCCAGCGAAACTATCGGGGCGGAGATTTCGGAAAATCTCAAAAAGTTCTCTTTCGCGGCGGACAAAAAAGAGAACCGGCAAATGGTTCGCGACATCATGCCTTACGGCAAGGTTCTTGTCGTTGACGACGTAGATACGAATCTTTATGTAGCTCAGGGCCTTCTCGCGCCGTACAAGCTCGATGTTGAAATAGCGAGCAGCGGTTTTGCGGTGATTGAGCTGATAGAGAGCGGCGAGGTTTACGACATCATTTTCATGGATCACATGATGCCCCAGATGGACGGTCTGGAAACGACGCAAAAACTGCGTGAATTTGGTTACGGCGGCGTAATTGTTGCGCTTACGGCCAACGCGATCGCGGGCAACGCCGAGATGTTCAAACAAAACGGTTTTGACGGATTTATCTCCAAACCGGTCGATATCCGGTACATGGACGCGATTTTGAACGAATTTGTCCGCGACAGGTATCCTGAGGAAGCGAAGAAATACAGATCGGCGGTATTTGCGGAAACCACCGCGGCCGCGTCGTCCGCTGTGAGATCAAAACTGCTCGAAATATTCCGGCGCGACGCGGAAAAAGCCGTGTCCGTACTCATGGAAACGGTCAAAAGCGGCGATATAAAACTGTTCACAATCACCGCCCACGCCATGAAATCCGCTCTCGCCAACGTATGGTCGCAGGCCGAGGCCGCGCTCGAAGAGATGGGTTCCGGCAACGGCGCACCGCCGAGCGCCCTGCGCATGTCTCAAGCCGCTGCCGCCCTCGAAGAAGCCGGGCGCTACAATGATATGGAATATATCAACGCCAATACCGACAGCTTTGTCAAAACTCTGGAAGAGCTAATCGGACGCCTGAAATCAGCCGAAGAGGGGAGCAGGGAGGCAAATCCCCCTGCTGATGACGCCGATATATTGGAAGATACGGCATATCTCGCGGAACATCTCGCGGCAATAAAAACCGCCTGCGAAAATTTTGACAACACCGCCGTCTATAAGATTCTCGACCTGCTGGAAGAAAAAATCTGGAAAACAAAAACAACCGAAACAATAAAAAATATTCGAGAACTTATTTATGTGACCAGTGATTTTGAGGAGGCGGTGGAATGCGTGCGGGAGCTCGCGGTCGATTACCCCGCCTTAACACATACACAGCAGGAGCTATCCTAATAAAATGACAGAACGAAACGCCCCGTGCTGGTGCGGCAGTGGGAAAAAATATAAAAAATGCCATCTATCAAGCGATGAGGAAAAGCAGCGGGCCGCCTCCGGAGCGGAGAGTCATTCGTCTGCCCCCCGCCCCCAAAAAAAGCACGCCAAAACCCCGGCTCAAATTGAGGGGATGCGCCGTAGCGGCATGTTTAACGGGCAGCTTATGGATTATATACGTCCGTTTGTCAAAGCCGGTGTTGTTACCGAAGAGCTGAACAGGCTGATTCACGAATATACGGTTAAACACGGCCATGTCCCAGCCTGCCTTGGTTACAAGGGTTTTAAAAAATCATGCTGCATATCGCGCAACGACGTTGTCTGCCACGGTATACCGTCGCCTGATGAACGCATCGTTGACGGGGATATAGTTAATATTGATCTTACGACAATCGCCGGCGGTTTTCATACCGATTCTTCGGAAACGTTTTTGATAGGCGGGGTGACCAAGGAAGCGCGCCACCTTGCCGAGGTTGCCGCGCAGGCGTTGATTATCGGGATCGATGCGGTCAGGCCCTGGGCGCCGCTCGGGGTCATCGGCCAGGCGGTCGAGCCGTTTGTCAACAGAGAGGGGTGTTCCGTCGTGCAGCAGTATACCGGCCACGGCATAGGCACGCGCTTCCATGAATTTTTCTCGGTCTTTCACCACATAGATCCCGAAAGCGACAAAATAATCCTCTGTCCCGGAATGACGCTTACCATAGAGCCGATGATAAATTCAGGCCGCTGGGAAGTGACGACCGACCGCAAGGACGGCTGGACAGTACGGACAAAAGACGGTTCGCTGTCGGCCCAGTACGAACATACAATTTTAGTCACGGAATCGGGCGCAGAAGTGCTGACGCTGACGCCAACGCAAAAATCAGCCGGAATACGCCTGCGGGCGTGCGGGAAAGATTACAAATAATACCATATATCATAAAACCACAAGATTATCCTTCAGTATGACCTCGTTAAACCTGATTTCCCCCAATTTTAGCTCAATCTCCGCGCTCTTGCATCCGCGGATTAGCTCCAATTCCTCCGCGCTGAAATTTACAAGCCCCCGGGCGATCGTAAATTTACCGCTGTCAACGATATCAACCATGTCTCCAACTTTAAAAGCCCCGCTGACCTTCGTGACCCCCGCTGCCAAAAGGCTTTTGTCCCGCTCGGTGATTGCGCGCCGCGCTCCGTCGTCGACAGACACGCTGCCGGCGGGCTGGCCGGAGAACGCGATCCACCTTTGCTTAGACGGCATTTTGTCCGGACGCGGTAAAAACAGCGTCGCGCAGGTTTCGTCTTTGAGTACGGTCAGCAAGCTTTGGTCGAACCCGTCGCCGATTAACGCCGGAATACCTGCTTTCGTTACCATCTCAGCCGCTTTTAGTTTTGTGGACATCCCGCCTACGCTAATATCATTTTTCTTGTCCGCCGCCATTTTCTGTATCCCCGAGGATATGGTTTGCACGACAGGGATATGCTTCGCGTCCGCCTCGGTGCGCGGATTTTTGTCGTAAAGCCCGCCTACATCGGTCAGATTAACAAATACGTCCGCCTGAACGAGGAGCGCAATCTGCGCCCCGAGCGTGTCGTTATTTCCAAACTGTATCTCGTCAATGCCGACAGAGTCGTTCTCGTTGACGATGGGGACGGCGCCGTAGTCGAGCAGTTGGAAGAACGTGTTGCGCAGGTTGAGGTAGCGCTTCTTGCTGCGCAGATCGTCCCATGTCAGGAGCACCTGCCCGATTAGAGTCCCGTTTTCGCCGAAGCAATCCTCATATATCCCCATCAACCGATTTTGCCCGATAGCGGCGCAGGCTTGTTGCATCGGTATGGCGGCGGGGCGTTTGGCAAGCCCGAGCGCTTTCATGCCGTGGGCGATGGCGCCGGAGGAAACGAGCACAACCCTCATGCCTGATTTGCGCAATGCGCAGAGGTCGTTGACGAGCGTTCTCACGCGTTCTTCGCAGCCGGATGCGGTTAGGATGCGGCTGCCGGTTTTGACGACTAGAGTGCGGGCGGCTGTCAGTTCTTTGCGAAATGTTTGTGAAGTTGTCATGATAGGACAAATATACATGATGCCGCTAACGATTTTATTTTTTTTTAAATTTTGATTTTCGCAAGCCCCTTAATTATATTGTAATATAATTGGAAACATTTGAGTTGAATACCGCTGAGCCCGTATACGAAAATGCGGGCTCTGTTTTTTATTTGCCGTTACGTGCGAATATCATATATCATTTTACTAATCCGTGGCGCGTATCCGTATAAACGATACGCTGTTACAGGGTTACAGGAGTTGATGATGGCGACAGAAAATGTTGTGAACAGGGCCTTTGGCGTCTCTCTTTGGCAGGATTATCGCGCGAGCGATACGGGCATGGCCGTCTATTACGGGAGCGACCCCATTTCGGAGCTACCTATCCGCGAGATACCCGAAAAGTATCCGACCGAGATAGAGTCGGAGCCCCACTACGAGTCGGGGACGTTTGGGTTCCACACCTGTGTGCGGCTCAAAATCAGGACCACTTTTGTCAAGTTGAGGATCAGGTATCTGCTTTTCATCACCAAGTACGCTGGAACTATTGAAAGTTTCAAAAACAAGTATTTTGTCACAGGATTCTATCGGGTGACGAAGACCGCGGACGTGAAAAGGCAGCATATCCGGCATTGCGAAAATTATTCGTGCCTCGACGAAAAGGCTTGCCACGCTTTGCAGGCCGAGGAGGTTCGCTTTGTATCGGTTGAGGATGCGTATCCTGTTACGCCGCAAACCTTTAAGGAGTGGGGCTTCAGCAGCCGCCTTACCCGCCAAAGCCGCATAATTCTCACCGAAGAGCAGACCGCCACGGTGGTGGACTACCTCCGCGGTAAGCCGGACATACGCGACAAGTACGTGGAGGAAACGGCGCGGTTACTGCCTGCCATTAGTGAAAAAGATGAAGATGAGGACGACGATGAGTAGTATGAACAATCATCGCAAGATTCATGGATTATGTTTAATAAAAACGGAGGTGTGTTGATTTGGATTTCATGGATTCCGTATTGATTATCGGCGGAGGGGGGAGGGAGCACGCGTTGCTCAAGGCTCTCCTCAGATCCGACCGCCCGCTTTGCCTGTACGCCTACCCGGGCAACCCCGGAATGGAGCGTGACGGGTGTATGCTCGTCGACCAAAAGATAGCGAACTGGGACGAACTGGCCGACTGGGCGAAGATGAACGAGATCAACCTCACGGTTGTCGGCCCGGAGGCCCCGCTCGCGGAGGGGGTCGTAGACACGTTCAAGAAGCACGGGCTTCTCGCTTTTGGCCCATCCAAGGCCGCGGCGCAGATTGAAAGCAGCAAGGTTTTTTCCAAAAACCTGATGAAAAAATATGGCATCCCCACAGCGGACTTTGAGATATTCACCGCGAAGGACGAGGCGCTTGCGTACATCGAGAAAAAGGGTGCGCCCATTGTCGTAAAGGTCGATGGGCTCGCGGCGGGCAAAGGGGCCGTTGTATGCGCTAAGCTCGGCGAGGCGAAGGCCGCGCTTGAAGACATTTTCGACAAAAAGAGTTTTGGCGAAGCGGGGGACGCGGTGATTATTGAGGAGATGATGAGCGGGGAAGAGGCATCTGTGTTTGTCCTTACCGATGGCAAGTCATACAAGATTTTACCCGTGGCGCAGGATCACAAGAGGATAGGGGACAACGACACCGGCCTCAATACCGGCGGCATGGGGGCCTACGCGCCGGCGCCGGCGGTTGACGCCAAAGTTATGGCGGTAGTGGAGAAAGATATTATAGCCCCCACGCTCGCGGCGATGGATAAGGAGGGGGCGCGGTACAGGGGGCTTTTGTACGTGGGGCTGATGATGACGGCGGACGGCCCTAAGGTCGTCGAGTACAACTGTCGCTTCGGCGATCCCGAGACGCAGGCGGTTATGCCGCTTGTGCGGTGCGACTGGTACAAGCTGTTCAAGGAGTGCGCGAGCGCTAGAGGCAATTTGTCGGATGTGGGATGGAGCGTTGATTCCGGATACTGCGTCGCGGTTGTCATGGCAAGCAAGGGTTATCCCGGCAAGTTTGCCAAAGGCAAGGCAATTACGGGGATTGACGAGGCAGAAGAGAAAGGGACGGTTGACGTCTATTTTGCCGGCGTTGCTACCGACAGGAAGAAAGAAAATTATCAGACAAACGGCGGGCGTGTCCTCGCGGTTTCGGCCAAGGGTGAAACCCTCGCCGACGCTATCGCTCAGGCATACGAGGGGGTTGCGGAGATCAAGTTTGACGGGGCGGCGTTCAGGAGGGACATCGGGGCTAAGGGGCTCAGGTAGCAGATGGCGGCGTTCCCGAAAATCCGCGGATTTTGGAATCATCGAAGACCGTATGCGGCGTGTTTCCGCGCGGTTGCTTTGTTTACGCTTCTTGCCGGCTTAACTCTTGCCGGCTGCGCTCTCCGCCGTGTTTCTTACAACGTCAGCATACAGTTTACCGACCCGCGCTTTTCCCCCCGCATGCTCAGCAACAGGGAGATGGCCGTATTGCCGCTCCTGACTGCCGGGGGGCCGGTTACGGAGGGGAGGCTCGAAGCGCGCAAGATGGTGAAAAGGTTGCGCTCGCTACGTCCGGATCTCACATTTGTTTCCTACAGGGCGTTTGAAAACGGTTTTCCGCCGCGGTTTGACAAAAGGGAGATTAATGTTTTTTATGAACACCTTTTTAGTGGGGATATGCTCGCCGTTAAGAGCATGGATTCCTTGTGGGCGTTTGTCAGGCAGCCGTATCTTCTTGTTTATACATTGAAAGACGGTGCCCGTATACAAAATATGGACGAGAGTCACTTCAAACACGTAAGCGTTGTATGTGAAATATGGAGCCGCGACGGCAGGGGGGTGGTGTGGAGGGCGTCCGTCAGAGGGGTGTCGGATGATAGACGCGTGTTGGATAGTGAAATTCTTGCGGAGAGCATGCGCCGCCTTGTCCGGTCAATTCCCGCGGTTGCCCCCGACTACGGGCAGGAGGAGTGGTGACGCGTGAGAGAAACCGCCGAGAGATCGGTCAAGGTGGGGTTCACCAAAAGCCCAAAAAAGATATTCGACGAAATAGAGCGTATTACGGCTGAGATGATGCGTGCCGGATGGACGCTGTGCGAAAGCGTATTTGAGGACGGCCTCGGCCACGCGCACCTTTTTTTTGAGAGAGAACTGAGATAGGAGGTAATCTGTTGACAAAAGTATTACAAATCGTGACGCTATGCGTGATTATACCGTTCCTGACGATGGGTTTTATATTCGGAATTTTCGGATCAAAGGCAAAAGTCACCGATATAAAAGGCCATACCTATGATGTGGCCTCCTTGCGCCTGTTAAAAGGCAGTAAGTTGAATGTCGTGTGTGGCGGTACGCGGATGGCCGTGCCGTTTAGGTCAGTCGTCAGCATGAAAATCGACCCCGCGCAGATAGCGCCCGTAGACGGCCGCCCGCACTTCGGTGTTGAGATTCACGTGCGCGACGGGTCGGTTATAGGCGATATCGGGGAGCGGGGCCGCTGCCTCGTCTGCGCCGATAACGGCCTTCGGGGTAAACGTGCCAAAGCCGCGTACAGCGCGCCGTTCAGCAGCCTGAGCAGCATTGAAATATTGGGCAAAGATGCGCGTGCGCAGCGGGGTGACGACGATGAAGATGACGATGAATACTAACGAGAAGAGATTGTCGCTGTCTGCAATAATTCTTGTCGGCATATTCTGCGCTGTACTGATACTCGCGTCTGTCCTCGTGCTCCGCCACATACACATATTTTTCTCGCCGACCATGGCAAATACCGAACGCCTGCTTGAAAGAGGGAGGCCCAGGGAGGCGAAAGCCCTGCTCGACAGGATGCAGCCGGACAAAAAACGGGGCGACAGCAACGCGCTTCTCCTGCGCGGAAAAACCCTATTTGCGGTGCTCATGGAGGAGTTGCGCGAGGAACGGTGGGGCAGTTACGGGCTCAACCCCGAAAACTGGCTTGATCACCCGCTCGCCGCCGAAGCCGAAAGATACTTTTTAGACGCAATGGCGGTCTCGCCGAACAATCCTGAAATAAGGTTGACGTTGGGAAATCTGTACAGGGAGCAGGGCCGCTTCAGCGACGCCGAAATCATACTGAGGTCGGCGCTGGAAATCGACGCTTCAAACTCCGGGATATTTTTGGCCCTCGGCCTCCTCTACGCCGAGGGTGGCCGCAACGAGGCGGCCGACAGGGCGCTCAAAGCCGCATGGGAGCTCGACGAAGGCAACCCGAGAATAGCAAAAAACATCGCCTACTTCTACCGTTTTTACGCAAATGCCCCCGAAGCGTCAATAATATGGTTTAGCCGATACCTGGATGCCGATCCGAGGCACGATCCCGACATAAACCTGATAAGGGCCGAACTGCGGAACCTGATTGAACGCTATCCCGAATTTAGCGCCCACAAACCCGAACCGCACAGGTCGGAACGGGGGAGGGGTAGAAATTTTAATTTCAGAGGGCGGTGACATCCCCCGACAGTTGCGCCCCGTCGGGGATAAATGCTTGCGTTTCGCGTATGTTGGTTATTGAGGTTTTGCCGGTGATGACGATGTTTTCGCCAAACCTTACGTCGCCGTCGACCGTAAGCGATTCACAGCCGGTGAGTGACGGGGCGCCGTTTGGGAAGCGCTCTTTCAGGTGGTC
This sequence comes from Chitinispirillales bacterium, assembly GCA_031281225.1. Taxonomy (GTDB): domain Bacteria; phylum Fibrobacterota; class Chitinivibrionia; order Chitinivibrionales; family Chitinispirillaceae; genus GUT77. The sequence goes on along the minus strand of JAITFQ010000089.1, from coordinate 4,755 downwards.
GAGGGTGCGGTAGAAACGCCGGTCGAGTGTGACGTCCATCTGTATTGATTTGTGGGCGGGATTCATTACCACGCGGTAATCGCCAGTCAGGTCGTAGTAATCCGACCATAGCAAGAGCAGGTCTTCGCAACTTTTTACCGGCGCGAATCTTGATCTTGGCACCCGCAGCGCATCCGCGTTTTCGAAGACGGATATGGCGGAGCCCATCGCGCTTTCGAGCTGCATCACCTCCGGCGACCTGCAGTCGCGCGCATCGAGCCTTTTGGCGTTGCAGATCATGGGAAGTTCAAGCGTTCCCGCGTCCCACATCCCCTTGAGCGCGTCGAGGCGTACCCACAGATTGTTCGTGTTGAAGTAGCGGTGCAGGCCGGTATCCATAAAACTGTCCATACATTCTTTGGGGCACTGCGCCGCTTCCCGCAGTATGAGTTTTCCGTTTTTAAGCCGCGCGAGGTGGCCGCCCTTGCGGTCCATGAATGTTCTGTCGGTTACCTCCATAAGAAACGGTATCCCTTTATTCGCGAAATAGCCGAGTATTCGCGTGTCGAGAACCGCGCCCAAATTGTCGATGTTTGAGATAAAGGCATAACGGTAACCCTTGTCGAGCAGCATATCCAAAAGCCCCGAGCTTAAAATTGCCGTGTAGAGATCGCCGTGACCGGGCGGGTTCCACTCAAGTTTCGGGTTTTCCGGGTTTGAAACAGGTGCGAGGCCGGAAACGTTAATCCTTGGAAACTTGTTTTGGATAAACGAAAACGGAATCTCCGTTTTTATGTCCTGATACTTCGCGAGCGCGTCGAGCGAATCACGTTCGGTGCTGAAACTGTTCATAAGGATAAGCGGAATGGATACCCCGAGGCGCTCGTTCAGGTCTCTTATCTGTAAAGCGGTGATATCGAGAAAAGAGAGGCCGTTTTTTACGGGGATGAGCGATTTTGGCGCGTATAGCCCCATAGACGTGCCAAGCCCGCCGTTCAGCTTTATGATAACGGTTTTGGCGAGCGCGTTTTGCCTGTCGGCGTGGCGCTCCTTGATTTGTGAATATTCGCCGATCTCGCCCGCGGATATCGGCAAGATCTCACCTTCGGCGATGCAACCGTTTTTCCCGTGCCGCAGATAGCCGTAGTAACGCAGGAATACGTCTATGACGGCCTGAGGCTGGTTCTCCAATAGCATTTTTTCGGTGAATAATTTTATATTTACATCGCTCATATACGTACAAATATACATAATGCCGCCGCCCGCTGTCAAATTTGCTCAAAATCCAAGCGCTGCTGCTGCGTTTTTTTTCAGCGTGTCCGATAATTCCCGCTCGCTGGTCCCCAATAATTCAGATATTTCCCGTGCCGTATGGATGATGAACGCAGGTTTGTTTTTTTTGCCTCTTTGGGGGGTGGGGGAGAGGTAGGGGGCATCGGATTCCAATAATAGTCTGTCAACAGGTATGTGTTGGATGATGTCGCGAAGATGTGAACTTTTGTATGTGATTATTCCGGATATTGATATGTAGTAGCCGGATTCTATGATGTATTCCATAGATCCCCTGTCACCCGTAAAGCAATGAAAAACTGCTTTTGACACTCCGGTTTCGCGGCAAATTTCCGCGGTTTTCTTTTCTATGCCGCGCGAGTGAACGATTGCCGGAAGGCCGGCGTCAATGGCGATTTCGAGCTGTCTTTTGAAAAAAGGCATCTGTATTTCTATTGACGGGTACCTCGGATTGGTATCATCAAGGCCGATTTCGCCGATGGCTGTTATCAACGAACGGTGCCCGGCCAGCAGCTCTTTCAGCTCATTCTCCCAATTATCTGCGGCCTCGACCGTATCAAACGGCGATATCCCTACGGCAGCTTTGAGATTTTTCGGGAAACGTCCGCATTGGTCCAACACAACCCGCGCGGTACCAATTGATACCGCTGTATTGACTGCCGTCCACACGCCGGCGGCCTCCGCTTCATCAACGACGGCCTCCAATTCGCCGCCGCGGCAGTCGAACAAATGCGCGTGGGTATCTGTCCAAATTAACATACTCGCAAAAAGGCACTACGGCCTGGGCGGTACCTTGCCCACTTTTGCCGCGGTTGTTTCCGGTACGTTCAGGTCCGCGAGCAGGCTGTCTTCGCTCTGTGCTTCAAGCGATTCCTGATTGAGGATATTTGCCGTATCGGCTCCCTCCATTTCCATGGCGAACTCGCCCGGCTGCGTTATCCAGCCCCTCTGATTGGCTATGAATGCGAAGACCGCCAGCACCACAATAAGAACTGCGGCTATGACGACAGCCGGGCTCTTCTCCTGCTTTTGCACGGAGATATCGATTTTGTTCGATTTGTTCCGGTAGTCGTCGGAGATCATCCCGCGTTCCTTGTAGAACTGCTTCATGAGGCTTTCCGTATCAAGCGATAGATACTCTGTAAGCGACTTGATGTAAACCCGCACGTACGGGCTGGGCGGCAGGGAGTTGAAGTCACTTGCTTCAAGCGCCTTTATGTAGCCGGGGTTCAGCTTCAAGTCCTTGGCGATAGTCTCTATCGTAATCCTGCGCGTTAAGCGCTCCCTTTTAAGGACATCGCCGACCTTGTCGTCGCCGCTGCCCGGTACCGAGACATTTTCTGCGTTATTCTCCGCCATGTAAAGATTCCTTTCTAATAAACTCTTTTAGTAAACCGAGGGTGGCGGTAACGGGCAAACCCATTACATTGTAATAGCACCCCTCTATCCTGTCTATAAAGGTCATGCCCCCGCCCTGAACGGCGTAAGAGCCGGCTTTATCTTCGTACTCAGGGAAAGAGAGGTAGTGTTCTATCTCCTCGTTGCCGAGTTCCCTGAAAAACACAACTGTATGTACCGCGGTAGAAACGCAAAAACCAACTTCCGCGCATCTCAACGCTACGGCGGTGACGACCGTGTGGCTTCTACCGGAGAGTGCTCTTAACATCCGCGCCGCGTCGCTTTTACCGGCGGGTTTACCCAAAACCCCGTTCCCGTCAATGACCACAATAGTATCCGCGCCCAAAACAAGCGCCTCTGGCCGCTTTAGCGACGCGCTCTCCGCCTTTGCCTCCGCTAACCGGCGCAGGGAGGTGTCAAGATCATTCAAGTCAATATAGACATCCTCGTCAGCCACCCCAGAGCCCGCAACCCCAAACCCCACCCCCATCATGGAGAGGATTTGACTGCGCCGGGGGGAGGCGGAGGCGAGGATTATGGGACGCTTTAGTCCATGCAATAGTACCATAAACTTTAACAATATAATTGATGGGACGAATAATGTCAAAATTTTTTTATGAATGCCGGTTATTTATCGGCGAACCCCCCTACGCCTTGTCTTTCAACTGTTCCTCAATCGCCGCCACCTTGCCACGTAGTTCCGTTTGTGCTTCGTCGGCCAGTTCCGTTTCGATTTTTTTTACGGCGCTGACCACGGTGGAATGGTCGCGGCCGAATTCGAAGCCTATTGAGTTCAGGGACTGTTTTGTCCATTTTTTGCTCAGGTACATGGCGACGGAGCGGGGGAGGACTACCTCTTTTTTTCTAGAGCGTGCGGATAGCTGGTTCACGCTTACGCCGTACGCTTCGGCTGTCAACTGCATTATTAGTTTTACGGTTACGCGTTCGCCGCTGTTGTTCAGCGCACCGCCGCAGAGTTCTTGAGCGATTTCGAGGGTGATGCCGGTGTCGGTGAAGGAGGACGAGGCTATCAATTTTACGAGCATCCCTTCAAGCACTCTGACATTCGTCGTTATCTGGCCGGCGATGTACTGGACGACCTCGTCGGGCAAGTGGAGTTCGTCGGACTCCGCTTTTTTGCGCAGGATGGCCATGCGGGTTTCAAGGTCGGGCGGTTGGATGTCGGTATTCATCCCTCCCTTGAAGCGGTTTATAATGTGCTCCATCATGTCGGGGATATTTTCGGGGAGGCGGTCGGATGAGAGCACGATTTGCTTATTTTTCATTAAAAGCCGGTCAAAAATGTGCGAAAACTGTGTTTGGACACCGGGTTTTTTACTGAAAAACTGGATGTCGTCGATGAGGAGTATGTCGGCGTCGTTGAATTTTTTGTAAAACGAGACGGAGTCTTTTTTGTTGACGACGAAGTCTATGTATTGGTTCGTGAACTCCTCGCTTGTCATGTAGACGACGCTGTCTGCCGTGTTCTCTGTCAGGGCGAAGTTGCCTATCGCCTGCAGGAGGTGGGTTTTGCCGAGGCCCGTCCCGCCGTATATGATTAGCGGGTTGAACCTGTTTTTTCCCGGTGCGTCGGCTACGGCGCGCGCGGCGGCGTGTGCAAGGCTGTTGCTGTCCCCGACCACAAATGAGTCAAAAGTGTAGTTTGGGTTGAAGTTCTGCCTGTCTTTGTTGAAATTTCCCTTATCAACGGTGACCGCCTGCGCCGTCTTGCGGCTCTGCGCCTCGGTAATCTCCTCGGCGACGAGCGGCCCGATAACCCTCCAATCCTTGCCGGTGACGGGTTCAAAAGAGACCGTTTCAAAGCTCACAGCGCTCTCGACGAGCGCCTCGCGGATAAGGCCGGCAAAGTTCTGCTCAATGAAATCGGCAGCGAACCCGCTGGGGACCTGAACGCGCGCCAGCCCTCCGTCAACGGCGAGGCTGGTGGCCCTGAACCAGGTCGCGAAGCAGACAGGATCGACCTTCTCCTGAAGGTAAGACAGGCACGTCTGCCAGGTCGAAGTCGATGATAATTCAGAGGTTACAGCATTTGCCAACAGGTTATCCACACTTCCGCCAATAATGGGC
>JAITFQ010000081.1 GCA_031281225.1 Chitinispirillales bacterium | reverse complement strand
GGTTTACAGGTATTTGAGCGTATTCGCAAAGCGGATGCCATATATGTTGATAAGACGGATATGATTTATAACATCGTATCCGACGCCAGAATGCAATTTTTCATCTCCCGCCCTCGCCGTTTCGGCAAGACGCTTCTATGCTGGACACTCAACGCGCTGTTCAGCGGGAAGCGAGAGCTGTTTGAGGGGCTGGCGATAGCGAAGACTGACTGGGAGTGGGAGAGTTATCCGGTTATTCATTTGGATATGAGCAAGGTGTGTACCGACGAGGGTTCCGCCGGTGTCAGGCGGTCGTTGGCTTTTCAAATGAAGTGCGCCGCCAATGAACACGAGGTTGATCTCGACGCGGATATGGGGGCCGGAGAAATGCTGACAAAAATAATCATTGAGACAGCCAAAAAGCACGGCAAGCCGGCGGTTGTGATTGTTGACGAATACGACAAGCCGTTTCTCGATTTCTACAACAAACCGCCGATGGCGGAGGAAGTTCGTGGAATTATGAGGGGGTGCTACTCCCAGTTGAAATCAAACGAACCGCATATACGCTTCCTGTTCATGACTGGAATTTCCAAGTTCACCAAAGCCGGCGTTTTCTCGACACTGAACAACCTCAACGACCTCTCGCTGGACAGCAAGTTCGGTGCGCTGCTTGGGTATACCGAAAAGGAGCTTGTCGGGTATTTTGCCGAACATCTCGAGGCCGGAGCGGAAAAATTAAAAATATCGGTTGACGAACTTGTTGACAGGCTAAGGCGGTACTACAACGGTTTTTGTTTCGACGGCTCTCAAAGGGTGTACTGCCCGTTCTCCGTGCTTAATTTTTTCAGCGATTGCCGGCTTCTAAACTATTGGATGGATAGCGGGGGTACGCGGGTAATAGCAGAATACATGAAAGGCCGAAATCTCACGGTTGAACAGTTCAGGGGTATGCCTGTTTCTATGAATTTTGTGTTTAGCCCTGGCGAGATTGAGAGTACGCCGCCGGAGGGTTTTTTGTATCAGGCCGGCTACTTGACGCTGCGTGAAGGCGGCGACGATTATTTTCTGTTAGATTATCCCAACACCGAAGTGCTTGACTCCATGTCGGAATTAGTCACCAGAAACATGGTGCAAAGCGGCGGCGGCGAGTTCATGAATTTCCGCACATCTCTCATCGACGCGTTGACAGAAGACGATTGCGAGCTGTTTATAGAAACCATCAACCGCCTCCTCGCAAGCATCCCCTACGACGATTACATAAGCGCCATGAAACAGGGGCGGCGGTTAAAAATAACAGCACAGGAATGGCTCTACCGCTCCACCATCCTCGCGTTTTTACGCGGTTGCGGTGTACTCACATTCGGCGAAATGCACAGCAATCAGGGACGCTCCGATTTGATAGTGACATGCAGAGGCGTTACGTGGGTACTCGAAATAAAAGTTGCCAAAAACAACGACTGTGCTGAACAAGCGCTGGAAGCGATGAAGCAAATTAACGATAATCAATACGCCGCCGCCTACCCAAACGCGAAAAAAGTGGGGATTGCCATTGATGATGGTACAAGGCAGATAGGGGAATGGATAGAGGCGTAATTTTTTTTGAAAAAATTTGCATTTTTGTGTAACAATAACTTGTACTGGCGTACTTTGGATGGCCGTGGTTACCGTACTCGGCTTCGGCGTCTGCGCGGTCGGCTCCAACCTGCTAAAAGGCTTTGAACCGTTCGGCACCGGCAGCACCATCCTCGACCTCGAGGACTTTATCGTTTCCTACAACATCATGCCGATAGGCGGGCTCGTCTATCTGCTGTTTTGCGTGACGCGCTACGGCTGGAGGTGGGAAAACCTGATTGCCGAGGTAAACGCCGGAAAAGGGCTAAAATTCCCCGTCGCGCTAAAACCCTACTTCATGTACGGCCTGCCCGTTCTCGTGATGATTGTTTTTATTTTCGGCTACATTAGCTTTTTCAGGTCGGCGTGATATTATCGAAATCATTTCCAGGTATTTTAAATTTTTTATTGGTTGTTTCATTGGTATGGATTTTTGGGGGACGCACGTTCACAGATGGTATTTTCGGTATCCACAGAGTTTTCACCATCCAAAAGGCCAAATCTCAACAGAAGAAATATCAACAGCAAGTTCATACCATTCATTTTTCAGGCAGGACGGAGAATTTGTATCTATCATAATAAGGCAGGACTGAGTAAGCCGAAAATAAACTGTATCCTCTTCGAAATCATCTATCATACCCCTAATAACCACTTTCTCCTCAGTCACATCTACTTTATATGATTTCACATTTTGTAAGCGAGTTTTGGTTAATTCTTCCCATTTTGTATTAATATAAATCTCGGCAGACAATTCATGGCCAATTGGCGGTATATCATATTCTGAACGCCATGTACCGGCTAAAAGACCAACGGAAGTTTTTACGATCACTTTTTCATTGTCGATAATTCGCTTAATCTTTATGTTCATTTTAAAAATCTTTCGCGGGTATTGTACGGTACCCACCACATTTAGTTTCTGTTATTTTAAAAATAGGATTTGTACACATATCCGAAAAGTTTACCCTTGTACAGCCACTAAATCCACGCTCTGTAAAATGCCTCGCAATAACCTTACCATCTTTTACCAAAATAATCGTAAATTCGTCAGAATCATACCCTACCGCGGTGGTTTCTCGACACCACTTCCTATAATTGTCTATTCCCATAATGTCTCGCACAGTCTTTAATCTCGTTGATGAATGAAAAACATACATTACGTCATAATTTTTTTTAAAAACATTTCGCATATCTATGTAACAAGTATCTGTTTTTTCAAAATGACAGTTTTTTTCAATATACTTTTCTATTTTTTGAGGTGGAACACAAGTGCTGTACAACATATATAATAACCCAAATATCGCAAAAGCAATTTCACGTACTTTCATTTTGTGAACCACGTCCTTTCATATACAAAGATTCCCAATGCGGGGTCAGCCTTGGCAAGGTTCTATCATCCGCTTGTACTCAATCCTTAAATCTTCAATCTCAATAACCTCTCGAAAATGCCAAGGTGTTTCAAAATCCATACTAACCTGTTTTTACTTTCAAAAAATCACAACCCACCATTTTATTTTTTTTTGCTATCTTATAGAACTCTTCCGAAACAAAAGCTGAAAATTGTGAATCTTTAAGCCTGAAAATATGATGTCTTCCTACTTTTTCTTCTTTAATCCCATATTTTATTACCGATAAGTCATCACCGCAGTAATCATACACGGAGTTTTCCAAATCCAACGCGTCAAGAAACGGAATTATATTTACAACAAAATATTTATCTATTTCCCGGCCGGTATCTTTATTTATAACCTTAATGGGCAGTAATTGTATATCATTACTTATAAGATCACCAAACAACCTTATCGCTTTTTCAGAAAATATATCCCAACCACACACGTTACACAAATATTCTGTTACAACATATCCTTCTTTAAAGTCACACTCAAAGGTCATATCATTGTTCCAGTTGTTTATAGCGGTACCCTCAAATAATATATACTCATCTTTTACTTTGGTACGGGGTTTGGCTACAACATCATTTTGGCGTTTAGGGCCTCCATCAGATACCATTTTATAATATTGCATTTTGCTCCCCAATGTCAAAATTTACTGTATTTTTTGTTTTTTCGAACTCATCATTCCAATCATAATAAATTTTAATGAAGCGTTATCCATTTCATTACCCGGTTTTCAGTACGCATATCCACAATTTTTAAGGCAACATAGCCGTTTTTTTTAATCAAATGAACCGTTTTCTATCCCACTTGAATTATCATCATCCAAACGTTTAGTTGTAACTCCTATCCACATAGCTAATGATGGTAATATCGCCATTACAAGTATGGATACTTCTTTCTTGACGACAGGGTCAAATATATACAGCGTTCCCCCCAACGGGGCAAAAGAGTAATTTACTATAATTCCTTCAGGTCCACTAATAGAAGTAGCTACTACAAGTATAGTTGCTAATGCCGTCACAGAAAGAGTATTCGTTAAAACATTATTTGTATCGCTTAGGAATCGCTTCCCTACCCTAAGATACAGATAAAAAGCCAATATCGTAAAAATCACCGTTGCTAACATTGATAAAAACATAAAGATTAAAATACCTATGGTGGAAAAAAACAAGAGAGAAACAAGGCATATACCTACATGTATAGCAACAGCAATTAAATTATTTTTGAGCAGCATTAGTAACATCTGTCATTTCCTTTCTAACCGTAATATACCTCATGGGGCAGACACAAAACAACCTTTTATCCGGCTTGCCCCGCTTTCACCCCTCCTCCGCCAACTCAAAATGTTCGAACATGAACCCCGGCGCGACGGTGCAGCCGAGGAGGGTGTATTCGCCGAGGGTGTGGGCGCTTTGCCAGACGTGTTTGTGGACGATTATCTGGGGGCGGTGGCCGGCGGCAATGTCGGGGCCCAAAATAAATTCCTCCACCTTGCCATTTTGCTCAACACGCAGCAACAAGGGGGCGCCGGAATACCAGTGCCATATTTCCGCCGCGTCAATACAATGTTTCCACGATTTCTCCCCGGCTCTCAGCAAAAAATAGATCGCCGTCGAAAACGCGCGCCCATTCGCGTCACAATCCTCATCCCGAAACGTCTCACGATAATGCCCGCCCTCTGGATGAGGCTCCAACCCCAACATCTGTATCAATTCATCCGCCTTAATAATGGACGACAACTTCATCCAAGCATTTTGCAAATCATCCGTTTTGTTCATGGTAATATTTTTCCCATAATGTTAATTTTATGCTTTCTGCAATTTTTCCGCTTTCTCCTGAATCTCTCCCAAAAACACCCTCTTTATAGTCCGCGTAATCGTGTCGGCCAGGCCGATGACTATGCTGTAAAAAATCGGGACTACGAAAAGCGTCAGCACCATCGACGACGCGAGGCCAAAAGCCACCGCTGTGCCTAACGGGCTTTGCATTTCAGACCCCTGCCCCCCCGACAAAGCCATCGGCAGCACGGCGATAATCGTCGTCAGCGTGGTTATAAGAATCGGCCTGAGCCTTACCCTGCCCCCTTCAATGAGCGCTTCGCGCATTTTTACCCCGCGGGCGCGCAACTGGTTTATGTAGTCTATCAACACTATACCGTTATTCAGCACTATGCCCACTAAAATAATTATCCCCATGAACGCGACCACAGAGAGCGGGTGGCCCATTATCGCGAGGCCGGGCACTACGCCGATGAACGCAAGGGGGACGGTGAGCATGATAACGAACGGTTGAGCAAAACTCTCGAACTGCGCCGCCATCACCATGTAAACCAAAACAATCGCTATCACCAAAGCGAGCAGCAAATCCTTGAACGTGTCCTGCATCTCCTCGAACGAGCCGCCGTATTCTATGAAGTAGCCGGTGGGCAGCTCGGCTTCAAGGTCTTTGAGCGCGGCTTGAACGGCCAGCACCTCGCCCTGTATGTCGCGGCTGTTTGTGTTTGCCGTGACCGTCACGTTGCGTACGCGGTTCTCCCTCGTTATGGAAACGGGGCCGCGCTCGTAGCGTATCTCGCCGATGTTCATGAGGTGCGCGGTCACGCCGGTTCTCGATATGGCGGGTATGAGCAAAAACTTGTCCTTGGTCTCCCTGTCCGCCTCGTCGAGCCTTATCCGCACATCAAACTCTTCGCCGGCTTCCCTGTACCGCGTTACCACGTGGCCAAGATTCGCGTGCCTTATGCTGGCGCCTATTTCGGCGTTGGTGAAACCCATGCCGGCGGATTTATCGTGGTCGGGGAAAATGCGCATTTCGGGCTTGCCCTCCCTCATCGACACAGTCACGTCGTGCGGGCCGACTAACTTGCTCCGCCGCAGCTTGGCAGAGTCAAGCGCGTCGGCGTCGTAGGTAGCTTTCAAATCGTCCATGATCACTTTCGCCCTGTCGGCAAAGTCTTTGAGCGTGTTGATGTCGCTGCCGAAAAATTTTATCTCGATGGGGTTGCTGCTCCCGCCCATCATGCCGCCCGACGAGAAATTTATTACGACGTCGTGCAGTTTGGGCAGCGCCCTGCGCAGCTCCTCCGAAACTTGCTTGGTTGAACGGCTGCGCTCCGCGAACGGTTTTAATCTGAAAAATATTTGCGCTTCGTTGACCTCGCCGCCCATCGTGCCGCCCATATCGCCGACTATCGCGCAAACGCTCATGACCTCGGGCACGGCGAGGATTCTCTCCTCTATGGTGCTGACTAAGCGGTTGGTCTCTTCAAGGTTTGTGCCAATGGGCATTTTGATTTCGACAATAACCATGCCGTTGTCGCTCTCGGCCATAAACTCGGCGCCGATTTGCGTTATTCCAAATATGGCGCCCCCTAAAAGAGCAAAGGTGAATATGAGGACGATAGCGCGGTGGTTGAGCGCCCATCCGAGCGCTTTTATATATTTTCGCTGGACAAAGCGGAAAATCAGGCCGCCGCTCGCTTGAGCGCCGAGACTGATTTTCTCAGCGCCGCCCGAAGCAGTATCAGGGGCGGCTGCGGGATTGATATTTCCAACGGCGCTTTGGACGACGGTTTTTGATTTGCCCTTGGCGGCGCGCCTCTTGAATGTTACCGAGGCCAGCATGGGGACAATCGTTACGGCTACAAGGAGCGACGCGAGCAAACCGGCGCAGACGGTCAGCGCGAGGGGCTGCGCGATCTTCCCCGCGAAACCGCCGGCGAGGGCAAGCGGGACGAAAACGGCGATCGTCGTGAGCGTCGAAGCGCCTATCGCAAGCCCCACTTCGCTCGCCCCGTCGATAGCGGCCTTGTTTCTGTGGGAACCCATTTCCAAGTGGCGGTAGGTGTTTTCGATAACGACCACCGCGTTGTCTATGAGCAGCCCCACGGCCAGCGCGAAACCGCCTATCGTTATCATATTGAGCGTGTAGCCGAGCAAGTACATGCCAATAAACGTGGTGACGATTGAGATCGGGATGGCGAGCGCGATGACGAGCGTCGGGCGCCAGTTGCGCAGGAAGAGCCAGAGCAGCATCACCGCCAGAATACCGCCGACTACCGCGGACTGCGTCGCGTTGCCGGTCGCGCGTTCCACTATCTCGCCCTGATCGAATATCGTTATAAACTCAACGCCGCCGGGTATGGTAACCGCAAGCTCATCGACTAACTTTCTCACCCGCTGGACGACTTGAAGCGTATTTGAACCGCTCTGCTTCCTGACCATGAATACTATGCCGTCCTTGCCGTTCATCCGCACGAAGTTGCGCATCTCCATCTGCGTATCCTCAACGTGCGCGACGTCGCCGACGCGGATCGGTATGCCGCCTATCGTTGTGATGACGGTGTTGGAAATTTCCTGAACGCTGTTGAACTCGCCCAATGTGCGCACAAGGTATTCCTGATGCCCGGAGCTTAAATGCCCGCCCGCCACGTTTACGTTTCGGGCGCTTATGGCCGCCGCCACCGCGGCGGGGCCTATCCGGTACTGGTCGAGGCGCGCCTTGTTGAGAAATACGTTAATCTCGCGCTCCGGCCCGCCGCCGACCAAAACCGACGCCACCCCCTCAAGCCGCTCGACGCGCGGGACGACGGCGTCCCTGAAATATTTTTGAAGCTCCATCGGGCTTCCCATACCGGAAACACCGTACATCACCACAGGCATCATCGACATGTCAAACTTCATCACCATGGGGTCGATAATGTCTTCGGGCAGCATACTCCTTATCCGGCTGATGTTTTCCCGTATATCCTGCGCGGCGATATCGAGGTCGGACCCCCACGAGAAATTGACGCTCACCACCGACAGCCCCTCGGAGGAGGTGGACGTTATCTTGTCTATCCCCTTAATCCCCGCGATAACGCTCTCGATTGGCCGCGTGACAAGCTGCTCGACGTCCTCGGCCGCAGCGCCCGGATAGGCGGTGGACACCGTGAGCGTCGGAAATTCAAGCTCCGGCATCATGTCGAGCCCGAGCCATACAAACGATAGCGAGCCGAAGAGTACGAGAACCATGACTAACATCGTGACCGCCACGCGGCGGTTTACCGCAAATTTTGGCAAACTCATCTTACCCCTCCGTTCTGAATATCCGTAACCAGCACCACCGTTTCATCGGTCAAACTGATGTTATTATCCGTAAGCACGATTACCCCTTTGTCTATCCCCTCTATAATTTGCGTGTAGTGCTCGGTCGCGAAACCGGTTTTTACCCTTACGAGCGACGGCGTTGTGGTAAACGGGACGGGTTTGTCCTCCACCGTAAAAACGTGGGTTTCGTAATCGCGGATTATTATCGCCGTAGACGGCACGGCCAAAACATTTTGCAGGCTGTGCGCGGCGATCTCCACCCTTGCTATCATCCCCGGTTTTAAGAGCTGCCTGTTATTCGCAATCTCGATTACCACCCTCGACGCCCTGCTCAGCCGGTTGAACGACGGGTTGACGGTGAAAATTCTCCCCTCGAACACCGTGTCGGGGAAAACGTCTACCCTGACCTGCGCGGCCTGCCCCGGGCGCAGCATGGCGAAAAACTGTTCGGGGACCATCACCTCGATTCTCATCCTGTTGAGCTGCGCAATCGCCAAAACGCCCATAGTTCCGTCAAAACCCGGCGTGCCGGTGTAGACCTCCCCCTCGTTCGCGTAGCGGCCGATAACCGTCCCCGCGAAAGGCGCGCGCAGTTCGACGGAGCCCCTCATCTGCTCGTGCCCCGCTTTCGCCGCCTGAAACGCCGAGCGTATCTGCTCGTACTGCTGCATGGTAACGCCGCCCGTTTGGCGGAGCGCCGCCATACGCTTGTAGTCGGCCTCAAGCTGGTCGAGCTGCACCCCGAGCTGGTCTAAGCGGAAAGCCTCCATCTGCACAAGTACCTGGCCCTCCCTCACCATCTGCCCCTCTTCCACAAATATGCGCTGCACGCGGCTGCCCATCATCGCCGGCGCGATGGCGGCGCGGCGGAACGCGTCCATGCTGCCGGCGAAACTGAGCGCCCGCGTGACATCCTGCTTCGCCGCGACGGCGGCGAGAACGGGCATGACGATCACCTCTACGTCGCCAATGTCGTCATCGGCGGCGTTTCTGTTGCAACCGGAGGCCATGATCAGGATCAGGGCGGCGGCGCAGGACAGGCACAGGCGGTTTTTGATTTTTCGGGTCAACATTGGCATACCTCTTTTTTTGACATAATCATTGTATTCAGTTAAACACCTTTCTTATTGCGGGCGAACGCTGTTTGCCCTTGCTGTTATTTGGGTTCATTGATCCACGGTTTGAAAAATACAAACAGAGTATCGACCATCTTATTGAAATCGCCCTTGAACACCGTGGGGATGAACGGGGCCATGCCGGGCGTTTTATCCGGGCCGCCCTCGTTCGCCTCCTGCCATCTCTCGTACAGCTTGGTCATCATGAGCTGTTGAAAAAACGATGAGATCAGGGTGCAGAGAATCTCATTATCCACCGGGATAGTCAAGATGCCCGACTCTTTGGCTTTGGCGATAACCTGCGTCATCAGCATGAATGTTTCCATTTTGCACGCGATGGACGTGTTCATGAGTTCTTCGTGCTTGCTCATCGACGTTATGAAGCTCGACATCACCGAGATGGGCGAGGCGACCGCGCTGTACGAACCGCCGCACAGGCTTTTGTCGCCCAAAAACCTGTCGTAAAACACGAGCGCGAACTCTTTAAGGGTATCGAGAAACGGGAGGTTCCGTTCCACGATTTCCAAATATTTTTCGTGCATCGCCCGCTGTTCCCGTATGGTTATGTGGATAAACAGCGCTTCCTTGTCCGGGAAGTAGTGATAGATAGCCGCGCGCGAGAACCCCGCCTCCTCGGCTATATCCTCGAACCGCGCGTTTGCGTATCCGTCCCGCGCTATCACCCTGAACGCGGCGTCCATGATATGGCTCCTCTTCATATCATTAACGGCTTCTTTCCGCGCCAGCTTTGGATCGACCTCAGCCGTTGCTTCTGCCCCCGCGTTATCTCTTAAAGCGTCCATCTTTCCGGTCTCCGGTTTTTTGCCGCCGGCAGCGGGATGTGAATTTTTATTAACAGAATCTTTCACAGCACCTCCATTGTTTTGATCTTTGATATAAATCTACATCATGGGACTCTAAAACGCAAGACTTTTTTTGAATTTTTTTATTTTGCGTAAAATAGTTGGTGGTGGAGATACTATATTGGACGTGGCGTTTGCAATATTGACATCGTGTCGATCGAAAATATCCAAATTCATCAAAGCTGGCGTCTTCACATAAAAAAATAACAGTAAGAAATAATTTTTTTTCTTGATTATTAAAATGGCATGTATTATCTTTGTAAATCGTAACTGTGTGTCGACATTTTTAATATTGACTTTATAATAGGAAGGATAAGGGCGAGATGAGAGAGAAAATTCATCCGAAATACGAGAAAGCCACGTTTACCTGTTCGTGCGGCAACGCCATCGAAACGCGCGCGACCATCGGCAGCAAGCATATTGATATATGCAACGACTGCCACCCGTTCTACACAGGCAAGCAAAAGCTGATCGACAGCGCGGGGCGCGTTGACCGCTTCCGCAAGCGTTACCAAAATGTTACGGCGGCGCAGGAGAAGTAACCGCCGGTACAAAAATGCCTAAACACCTAATCAAGACGCTCGCAGCGCCGGCACTTCTGCTATCGCCCCTTTCGGCCAAGGATACCGTTGGCGGGCAGGCGCTTATTGAGGGGATTATGATGCGCGGCAAGGAGAAAATCGCCTGGGCCGTGCGCAAGCCCGACGGGGAAGCGGTGATTGAATCATTCCCCTTCGTTTCGGTCACAAAAAAGGTCGCCTTTTTGGGGCTGCCCATAATCCGCGGGGTCGTGGGCCTGTTTGAGTCGATGAGATGGGGCTACAGGGCGCTGTCGCGGTCGGCGGATATTGCTATGGACGACGCGGATGGCGCTGAAAACTCCAAAAAATCATCAATAAAAGACCAACTCTTCATGGCCGCGAGCTTTGTCCTCGCTTTTGCCATATCCATCAGCCTGTTCATGTACGCCCCGATGTGGTTAGCTAACCGCATCCCCTATATTAAGGATACGCCGATGCTGTTCAATTTGACGGCGGGGGCGGTGAGGATTGGCCTGCTTCTTATATATATGATGGCGATAAGTTTGTGGAGCGAGACGCGGCGGCTGTTTGAGTATCACGGCGCGGAACATAAGACGATATTCGCCTACGAAGACGGCAAACCGCTGACGGTCGATAACATTGAGCCGTACACAACCGTCCACCCGCGCTGCGGTACGAGTTTTCTTGTACTTGTGGCGATATGCGGGATATTGATGTCATCGGTGATTGATACGCTGCATATACAATATATAGGCGATTACGCGAACCTGTTTCACCGGTTCGGCATTCGTCTTGTGTTTATCCCCCTGCTGGCCGGCGTATCTTTTGAAGCGCTCAAACTCTCCGCCAAATACCGCAGCCTGCCTATTGTGGGGTGGATTATACAGCCTGGCCTGTTAGTGCAGAGGATCACC
>JAITFQ010000071.1 GCA_031281225.1 Chitinispirillales bacterium | reverse complement strand
ACGCTCGACATAAAGAAAGAGATGTCGCCGAGAATCCCCGTCAGTTTTTTGCTGATGCGCCCGCGCGTATCCGAGCCGAGCCGTACACCAGACGGTGTGCAGGCGGATGTCGGCAAGCCGGAAACAATGGGGAACACGACATGGCTCACGGTGAACCCTGTCGCCAACAAACTCGACGTAAAATTAGCGCACGCGCCGGTAGTCACGCCGGACGGGACGCTTGATGTCGTCATAAATCTCACGGACGCTCAGGGCAGGCCGCAATCGGGCGAGGTGGCGCTGTGGTTGGTTGACGAGGCGGTACTGTCGCTCCGCAGGGAAAAAAGCCTCGACCCGCTTGAAGCTTTTATAGAGCCGGTTTTTTCGCGCATATCGCTTCGGGACTCAAGGAATCTCGCGTTTGGCAGCCTGCACACGCGCGAAAATTCGGGCGGCGACGGCGGTGATTTTGACGACGATGACGGGCTTGGAAGGATGACCGTGCGCCAGAATTTCAAAACCGTGCCGTACTGGAATCCCTCCATAAAGGTTGACAGAAGCGGGCAGGCGACTGTGAGGATACGGATGTCGTCCGACCTGACAAACTACGCCGTGCGCGCGATAGCGGTGAGCGGGCCTGACAGGTTTGGAACCGCGAGGGGCCGGGTGTCCGTGCGTTTGCCTGTAATAGTGCAGCCCGCGCTGCCCCGTTTTGTGCGGCTTGGCGACAGGATTAAAGCGGGTGGAATCGCGCGGGTTGTGGAGGGTCCGGGCGGCGCCGGAAGCTGGTCAATCCGCGCAAGCGGCCTTACGGTCAAAAGCGCGGCAAGCGGGCAGATACAGCTCGACGCGGCCAGGCCAGTACCGCTGATTGCCGACCTGCAAGTTGAAACGCCTCCGTTTACGCCCGACGGGCGGCTGCAATGGGATTCCGTTTCCGTCAGAATGTCCGTAATGAGAAGCGCGGATAGAGCCGGCGACGCTTTTGAGGTGAAAATACCGGTACTGCCCGACAGGCACTTCATCGAAGAGGCGTTGTTCGCGCGGATTGACAAAAGGGAAAATTTTACGTGGGCGGCCTTGCCCGAACCGGCGAGGGCCAATACGGTTTTGAGCCACCTGTTGATAAGCGATAATGAGTACCTGCCAAAAATCATCTCGGCGATGACAAATCAGGTCAGATACCCCCATACTTGCACGGAGCAGGTCGTATCCCAGACTTATCCGTTCCTCGTTTATACCGATGTGTGGGAAAAATACGGAATCGCGCCGCCCGATCCGTCTGTCGCGGAAAACGTCAACCGGACGGTTGAATTTTTGAAAACCGCGCAGCACAGCGACGGCCTTTTCGGATACTGGCCGGGAACGCCGGGTTATGTTTATCTCACCGCGTATATCGTTGACTTTTTGACGGAGGTCGGAAACGCGAACAAAACGCTGAGGCAGCCGTTTGCCTTTGACCAAACCATGTACGCGTTGGCAATAGAGGCCCTTAAAAGGTCGCTGCGGAGCGACTACGCCCGCTTCGTAAGCGGCCACGCAGCGCACGAAAGAACCGCCGCGCTTGCCGCCCTGTCGAGAAGCGGCCATCTCGACATAGGATACGCCCGTGAGCTTACCGCCGCCGCGCGGGAGCTTGACATACAGGGGATGTCCAACGTTTTTCAGGCTATAGCGGGAAAAAAGGACGCGCTCGGCAGTGAGCACGCCGCGCTCGAAAAACGGCTTTGGGAATCTGTGATATTCGCCGAGCGCCAGGGTGCGGAGGCGTTCGCCGGATTCCAGCGGCCGGGCGCGCCGGTGGGCGCGCGGATGCACTCAAGCGACGCCGTTGTTTTGGCCTCGTTTGTCAGCGCGGTATCGTCGTCGCAGCCGGTGGATAACAGAAACCGCCAAAGGATGCCGCTCGTAGTTGACGCGCTTGTAAAAATGGGCGGTGCCGCCGACGCCTGGGGCAGTGTGCACGCGAACAGCGTGTCGCTTTTGGCTTTGCGCGGGTTTGTTGATAATGTTGGAATCACAACGAACAACACTTTTGATTTCAACGACGGCGCCGCTTCGCGCCGGCTGACAATGGACGGCGCGTTTTCGCAGCACTGGTCAAGCGATAAAGCCGGCGGCATAACCTACACCGGTCAGCCCGACCGCGCGTTCTGGGCAAAATTCAGCAGGCGATACATGCCCCGGGACCTGGGAAGTTCCGCCGAACCGCAGCAGCGCGGATTCGCCGTCAGGCGCGAGATGATAAGGATACACAAAGACGCGCCCCCCGCGAGAACCGCCATCGACAAAGGGGGGAACACCCTGACCTTTACCACCGGCGACATAGTTGAGGAGCACGTGCAGGTCGTCAATCCGGAAACGAGGCTGTTCGTAGCCGTATCCGTCCCGATAGCCGCCGGCTTTGAGCCTATGAATCCCAGGCTTGAAAACGCGTCAAGCGACGCCCGTCCGATGAACAGAAGCACAAACGAGGGCGACTACCGCGCGTTTTTCGACGACCGTGTAGTCTACTTTTTTGAGCGGATGGAGCAGGGCACATACAATTTCTATTTCCGTACCCAAGCCATAACCGAAGGCGAGTTTTCCCATCCCCCTGCCAAAGCCGAAATGATGTACCAAATGAGCGTCTACGGCACCAGCGCGGGGAGCAGGATTGTTGTTGGCGGGAGGTAGGCGGCGGTGAGGGGGTTGCAAAATCCCCCTCACTCCCCGATAATTTTAACTAGCACCCGCTTGTTGCGTTTTCCGTCGAATTCGCCGTAGAATATCTGCTCCCACGTTCCTAAGTCGAGCTTGCCGTTGGTAATGGCCGCCACAACTTCGCGCCCCATCACGGAGCGTTTAAGGTGCGCGTCGGCGTTGTCTTCGCAGCCGTTGTGGTCGTACTGTTCGTAGGGTTTTTCCGGCGCGAGCTTTTCGAGCCAGCGCTCGAAATCGCGGTGCAAGCCGCTCTCGTTGTCGTTTATGAACACGCTTGCCGTAATGTGCATGGCGTTCACAAGGCACAACCCCTCGCGCACGCCGCTCTCCGCAAGCGCGTCCTCGACATGCGGCGTTATGTTGACATACGCGCGGCGGGTCTTGGTATTGAACGTGAGTTCTTTTCGGTATGACTTCATTGTTTACCCTTCCTTTCAAATACCGCTTCACCTTTACGCTTGCGGGCTAATACACAGTTGGGATGAGAGTTCTTTTTCCATACATAGCAATATAATACACTACGCAACGTGAAAAAAGGTTTTTTATGACGCGTCTGAAAAAAACATATTTTTTCATTACCCCCGATACGCCGCCATAATATATATTATATATTTCACAATTAAATCGCGAGGATGGCGGAACTGGCAGACGCGCTAGACTTAGGATCTAGTAGGGTGACCTGTGGGGGTTCGATTCCCCCTCCTCGTATTATCGTTTATCAACTGTATAATTATTACGCGTATCAGGAGGGTTTTGGTTGAAGACTACCGTTTTGGAACCGGAAACATGGAAACGTGTCATAGAGTTTGAGGTACCCGAGGAGGAGATCGGCGCGGCGGTCGGCGTTAAGCTGAACGAATATAAAAAAGACGCGCGGCTGCCGGGGTTCAGGCCGGGGAAAGTCCCCATCGCCGTCATTAAACAGCGCTTCGGGGAGGCGGCCAGGGCCGCGGTTATCGAAGACCTCGTGCAGGGATCGTTCAAAACAGCCTGCGAAGAGCACAAAATCGAACCGGTCAGCAACCCCGTGATGACCGACATGAAAACCGACGAGGGCTCGCCCCTGCGCTTCACCATCGAAACGCAGATCGACCCGCCAGTCGAGATAACGGGCTACGACAAGCTCAAGGTGAAAGCCAAAACGAACAAGATAAAAGACGCGGACGTTGAGAAAAACTTCTCGAACCTGATCGAAAGGCTCGCGGAGTTTAAGGATGTGGAGCGGGCGGCCAAAAAGGGCGACTACGTGCGCATCGAGTACCGCAAGGTGGTGATCGACGGCGAAGAACGCCCCGACCTGAAGAGCCAAAATCCCGGCTACCCGATAGAGTTGGGCGCGGAGGGCGTGCTCAAAGAGTTCGACAAGGGGCTCACGGGCGCATCGGCGGGGGACGAGGTGGAGATTAGCGTAAAATTCCCCAAAGACTACGCGGATCAGGGCGCGGCGGGCAAGGCGGGGGAATTTTCTGTCGCCGTCATATCGGTCCAGGAAAAGATTTTGCCGGAGGTCAATGAGGACTTTTTGAAGAAATTCGGCAACTTTGAAACTGTCGACGCCTTGAAGGAAGAGTTGCGCAAGAGCATGGAGGCGGAGGAGGGGCAGCGGGCCAAAAAGGAGGCGCACAACGAAGTGATTGACACGCTTATCAAGGAGAACTCGTTTGAAGTGCCGCCGGCCAAGGTAGACTCTTTTATCAGTATGATGATAGAGGACTACGCGCAGCAGCAGGGCCGCGCCGCGCCGGTCGAACCGCCCGAAGAGTTGGCGGAAAAATTCCGCGACGGGGCGGTGATGGCGCTCAAACGTATCAGAATTATCGACTATATCGCCGAAAAGGAAAAAATCAAGGCGGCGCAGGAGGAGGTCGACATGGAGATCGAATTTATGGCGCAGAGGTACGGGCATGATTTTGACGAGCTGAAAAAGGTTTTCAGGCAAAACGGGACGACAAACCGTATCCGTTTAGAGATCCGGGAACGTAAAACATTAGATTTCCTGATAGGGGAAGCCGTGGCGTAAGGGCGGCGATGGAGCTGTCCTGGGGTTAACGGAATCAGTTAATACAGAAAGGCATAAATTTATGGCGTTGGTACCAATGGTAATAGAACAGACCGGCCGCGGCGAGCGGTCGTACGACATTTATTCGCGGCTGCTCAAAGAGCGTATCATTTTCCTCGGGTCGGACATCGACGATATCAGAGCCGATCTCGTCATGGCGCAGCTCATCTTCCTCGAATATGAGGACGCCGAGAAAGATATCACCGTGTATATCAACTCGCCCGGCGGGATTGTGAGTTCGGGGCTTGCGATTTACGATACGATTCAGTACATCAAGCCCGACGTGTCCACAATCTGTATCGGCCAGGCGTCGAGCATGGGCGCGATTTTGCTTGCGGCGGGGACCAAGGGGAAGCGCTACGCGCTGCCGCACTCGCGCATCATGATCCACCAGCCGCTCGGCGGCGCGGGCGGGCAGGCGGCGGATATCGCCATCCACGCCAAGGAGATCGTGCGGATTAAAAAAACGCTCAATGAAATATTGTGCAAACACACAGGCCAGGACCCGGAAACGGTCGCCAGAGATACCGACAGGAATTTTTACATGACTGCGGAAGAGGCGAAAGCGTACGGGATTGTGGATGAAATCTTCACCGTAAGGGAATAGCGTTGAACAACTCGTCGAAACCCCGGTTTCCGGGCATCAGGTGTTCGTTTTGCGGCAAAGGGGCCGAAGATGGGCTGCGGTTCATCACCGGCTTGGCGGCTTATATTTGCCATGACTGCGTAAAACTGTGCTACGACCACATTCTCGAAGAGAAGGCCGAAGCGGGAGAAAAGGCGGAAGCGCTCGACATCGGGTCGTTGCCCACCCCGCGCGAGATGAAAGAGTTCATCGACCAGTATGTGATCGGCCAGGATGAGGTGAAGATGGGCGTCTGCGTAGCCGCCTACAACCACTTCAAGCGCCTGCACTCACGAACGCTAAGCGACGACGGCGTCGAAATCGACAAGTCAAACATGCTGATGATCGGCCCGACGGGCACGGGAAAAACCCTCATAGCCCAGACGCTCGCGAGGATTTTGAAAGTCCCGTTTACAATCGTGGACGCGACGATATTCACGGAGGCGGGTTACGTCGGCGAAGACGTGGAAAACCTGTTAGTCAGGCTGCTTCAAGCCGCCAACTACGAAGTCCCCAAGGCCGAGAGGGGTATTATATATATAGATGAGTTCGACAAGATAGCGAGAAAGTCGGCCAACCCGTCAATCACCCGCGACGTGTCGGGCGAGGGCGTCCAGCAGGCGATGCTGAAAATCCTTGAAGGCACGGTGGCGACCGTTCCACCCAAAGGCGGCCGCAAGCACCCCGAGCAGAACCTAATCCCCATAAACACCAAAGACATCCTGTTCATCTGCGGCGGCGCGTTTGAGGGGCTCGACAAAATCATCGAGGCGAGGATAGGGGAAAGCCGGATGGGTTTTAACGCCCAGGTGAAAAGCAAGAGCAAGTTCAAAGTTGGGGAAATTCTGCGCAAGGTTGAGCCGGACGATTTAATCAGTTTCGGGCTGATCCCCGAAATCGTGGGGAGGCTGCCGGCCGTTATGGGCCTCGATCAGCTCGACGAAGAATCGTTAATGCTGATACTCACCGAACCGAAAAACGCGCTTACCAAGCAGTATCAAAAACTGTTTTCGATGGAAGGGGTAAAACTGACTTTCGAGCGCGACGCGCTGAAAGAAGTGGTCGACACCGCCGTCAGGAAAAAGACCGGCGCGCGCGGGCTGCGAAACGTCCTCGAAACGTGCCTGTTGCCCATGATGTTTGAACTGCCGTCTCGGAACGATGTCGCGGAGGTTGCCGTCAGCCGCGATACGGTGATGGGTAAGGGCGCACCGCCCTATATCCTCAAAAAAGGAAAAGACAAAAAGAGCGCGTAGTGAAAAAAGCAACTGCATGAGGACAGATTTTGACAAAAATAATATCTCTGAAAGCAATAATAATCACCGCGCTGATTATACTCATCGGTTGCGGCGGCGGCGCCCAAAAAGATTCCACGGAAGCCGTTGACACGGTTGCGGTCGCCGAAGCCGTCACGGAAGAGATTATAGAAAAAACCCTTGGGGTTGAAGACACGACCGTTTTTCTCTTAGACTCAATCCGCAGAGGCGAAGGCCCGTTTAATGTGATGGAGCGGCTCAGGGTCGACAGGAATATCCGCCAAAGAATCCTGTTCGCGCTCGCAAATGAAGCCGACCTGACTACGCTCAGGGTAGGGGAAAAATTCGCGGCGATTTATAATCTCGATACGACGCTGATTTTGGAATTCATTTACTTTCAAGACAGGATTACCACACACAGAATAAAAATCGAGCGCGGAAACGACACCACGGAGATCACCCACGTTTTGGACGAAAGGCCGCACAAAACCCGCCACCGCCTAATCAGGGGGACGCTTAATTCCCCCACCCTCGAAACGGAGCTGCGTAACATGGAGCTTTCGCCGCGGGCCGCGCAGATTGCCGTAAACGTCTTGGAGTGCAAAATCGCGTTCAGGACAGACGCGCGGATTGGGGATAGGTTTGAGATACTGCTCGCCGAAACCGTCTTTCAGGACACCGTAGACGGTGTTGCGGTCGAAGCGGCCCTGCCGAGCAGGACCGACATACTCTTCGTTTCTTACGCCGGCGAAAGGGTGCGGGAGCTTCGGGCGTACAAATTCTTCGATGCCGAAAAAAGCTCCCACAACGCGCATTACACGGAAGCCGGCGAAGCGCTGATCTTCGCGGGCCTGCGCTACCCGTTAGATAGAATCCACATCACATCAAGCTATGGCTACCGCAGACACCCCGTCACCGGCAAAAATGCGATGCACTGGGGTGTCGACTACCGCGCAAGCGTCGGAACGCCGGTCTATGCCGTAGCCGAGGGCGTGGTCATAAAGTCGACTTTCGACAACGCCTCCGGAAACTACATCGCAATCAGGCACAACGACAACACGTCTTCCTACTATCTTCACTTGAGCCGCAGAAACGTCAACACCGGCGCCCGCGTAAAGGCGCGGCAGGTGATAGGCCTCACAGGAAACACCGGCCTCAGCGCCGGCCCGCACCTGCACTTCGGATTCAGGCAGGCAAACGGCGCCTGGATGAACCCGCTGAGCAAACGGATGATCGCGACGCCCAAGTTAGAGGGCGAAATGCTCGAAAGGCTCATAGGGCAGATTGAGGAGATCAGGGTGATTTACAGGGAGTTGGGCGGATAAGGGGCAGAATAAAAACGCCAAAAATTTGATTTTAACCTTAGCTTTATTTTATATTGACGGATATATGGACTTGCTGAAAGAATTTCTCGACCCCCTCCCCCTCCCAATAATGGCCCTCGCCGTTTTTGGTATCGTTTTCTTTTGGCTTGTAACCAGGTGTTTCCGCTTGCCGGATAATTTTCAGATGAAAGAGGCGGTGCGCGAGGAGATACGCTTTAAGCTGTTCGACAAGGAGATGAACAGCGAAGACGAGGAGGAAAGCGAAAATGAGGGCGAGGGCGATGAAAACGCGGTTGACGGTACTGCCGGCGAACCGCCCTCTGCCGCCCCACCGCCGTCACACTAATTGAAAATACGCGCCGGCTTTTTGCCATTCCGTTTCCATACAGTCAAATAACCGCAAAAGGTCTACACTGTCAAGTTTAAGGCTGTCCCACACGTTGTCGTTAATCATGGGTATTTTGCTGTCCCCCCCGTTTCCGTACCCGAGCGCCCGAGCGAAAATATCGGCGCAGTGCACAATTGAGGCGAGTCTGGAATCCCCTTCTGTGATTGACGCCGGGGTGTGGTGGTATGAAACGGCGTTGAGTATCTGCGGCGGCAGGCGCCACTGCTCTATGAGCATCCCGCCGACCTCCTGGTGATTTATCCCCAAAAGCTTGCATTCCGAGTCGTAAAAAAGCGTCCGCGTCTTGTTTGTGCAGTCGATAACGCGCGTGAATTCATCGGGCGCTACTTGAAACAGCACGACCTTGCCAATGTCGTGCAGCAGTCCGGCGACGAAGCACTCCTCCTTGTTGTCGTACCCCACGACCTGCGCGAGGCACTGGGCGGCGACGCCGCACGCAAGCGAGTGCTCCCAAAAGCTCGGAGCATTGAAGCTGCCCGTGTCTGCGTCCGTGTTCATTTTGAACATCTCATGAACGGAGGCTGTGAGCACGATGTTTTTAACGGTCGAAAAGCCGAGCAGGACAATGGCGTGGCTGATGCTGCCGATTTTGCCCGGAAAGCCGTAAAAAGCCGAGTTGACCAGTTTTAAAACCGTGGACGCCAGCACCTGGTCAGTTCTGATGGCGTACCCTAACTCGTCGGCGTTGGTCGCGGGATTTTGCAACATCTGCGAGATTTTTGCGATTACGGCGGGCTGGGTTTGCAGGCTTTTTATCGCTTGCAAACGTTGGCTGATATCGTTGCGCAGAGGTGTCTCCATAATCACGCCTTACCTTGCTTTTGTAGTTTGTGCGTACACGCCGCGTCAAAAATTTTTTTCATGCGGCCGTTATCCAGCGTGCCGAGGAACATGTCGTAAAGCTCGCTCTTTATTTCAACGGGCGACCGCACCGTCGTCTTCACGCTTTGCCCGGAGCGGTCCTCTCCCTCGACGTATACATGCGCGATCCCCCAGTTGCGAAGCCGCCGCCCGAGCGCCGGCGTTATCGCCGCCCCCTTTTCCAGCAAAACATTGCCCGACGAGCTGATCACATCTACCGCGACAATGTCGTCCGGCCCGATGCTGTCGGTAGAAACTTTGCGCATAAGCGGCTTTGCTTTCTTTTAAAGGGAGGTGGATAACGTTGTTCGTGCCATCCGTCAACATCACTGCTGTCGTGCTGCTGACGGGCAGCGCGTGCGCAACATTTAACCGGCGCTTCAGTAATATATAGTATAGCATAATATAACACATTTTATCTATAACAAATATTTTTTTTGAAATTGGCGCTGGTTTTTATTATATTTAAACGTGGGGTGTCACCAAAAAAGGATTCGGGTAACGATTGTGAAAATGAAAAACGCGGCAAAGCGACGGATGGACGATGCCTGTCGACATTAAATATCCCAAGGTAATATGCAGCCGCTGCGGCAACTGTTGTAGCATCCCTATTGTGCCGATTACACGCAAAGATCTGGCGAGGCTTGTGAAGACAACCGGCAAGCCGGCGAAGGATATTGTGCGTTTCTGCTCTATTTCGGAGATGGAGTACGATGCCGAGGCCGGGCTTTGGATTATGTTTAAATCCGGCAAACGCGCGATGGTGCTTCGAAAGAGAAAGGAAAAGTGTATCTTCCAAGCAAAAGACCGCGTCTGCTCTATTTACGCCGCCAGACCGCAAACCTGCCGCACCTTTCCGTACAGCGTTGAATTCGAAGATTACTGGGACAGGGACGTTTCCAAAATAAAGCGAAACAAAATTCTTGATTGCAACGCGGTGAAGTGTTCGGAGATAGATATTGATACGCTTGTTGACGACGCGCACAAGGAAAATCGCGAAGATAAAGAGTATTACCGTTTTGTCAAGCAGTGGAATGAGTCGGAGAAAAAGGGCGGGACCGCTGATTTTTTAAAGTTTATAGGGTTTTGAAATAGCGATTTGATGAAAAATTTTATACTGTTGTGGACAAAATGGACAAAAAAACGCTGTATCTGATTGACGGTTACGCTTTCGCCTACCGCGCCCACTACGCCCTCATCCGTAGCCCGCTTATAAATTCCAAAGGGTTCCCTACCAGCGCGGCGTACGGGTTTACAAATTACCTTTTGCGGTTGATTGAGGCCTACGGCTGTCCATACATTGCGGTTGTAATGGACAGCGGCAAGCCGACCTTCCGCCATGAGGCTTACCCGGACTACAAGGCCAACCGCGAGGCTATGCCCGACGACCTTAAAATGCAAATACCCCGCATTATTGAACTTCTCGACGCATTCAATATCCCCGTTATCTCGCGGGATGGGTTCGAGGCAGACGACATAATCGCATCTATCACCCACAAGGCCGTCGCGGAGGGGTTTGAGGTGTTTTTGATGACGAAAGACAAGGATTTGATGCAGCTTGTCGGCCCGAAAGTGCGGATGATAGCTCCTGAAGGGTACGGCGCGTTTCAGATTATGGGGCCAAAGGAAGTGTATGACAAAATGAGGGTGCGCCCCGAGCGGATACTTGACTATCTCGCGCTTGTGGGGGATACATCCGACAACATACCGGGCGTGCCGGGCATAGGGATGAAAGGCGCGGCCAAAATTTTGGAAACGACGACGGTAGACCAGATTTTGGAAAACCCGTCGCTTGTCGGAACGCCAAGGCTTGCCGCCATGGTTGAAAGCAATAAAGAGCAGCTTATAATGTCGAAAATGCTCGCTACGCTGCGAATTGACGTTGATCTGGGTTTTGAAATGGACTACCTCAAGCGCCGGGATTTTAATTTGCTGCGCTGCCAGGAGCTGCTTACAGAACTCGAATTTAATTCCATGCTGCGCAACCCGCTCTTTGGCGGCGGGACAAAATTTCAACCGGCCGTGCGGCTCGTCGATTCAATAGAACTGCTCCGCGAACTCGTTGACAAAATAAAAACCGTCGGGGAAGTTTCCGTAGACGCGGAGATTGCCGGGCGATTGCCGAGGGGGGCCGAACTTACGGGGATGGCCTTGGCGGTCGGTTCCGCCGAGGCGTTTTATATCAGGTTTGATGGCGGCAAGCTCGACAAACAGGAAACATTAAAAATACTTGCCGAGGTGATAGAATCGCCGCAAATCGGCAAAATCGGGCACGACCTCAAACTTATCTCGCACGCGCTGCGTGGCGAGGGGCTGACGATGCGCGGGATAGCGTTTGACACGCTGCTTGCCGCGTATATAATTGATCCCGGAAAACGGCAGCATGAGTTGTCCGAACTTGTCCACGAGCAGCTCGGTTTTGAGATCAAAACAAACAGTCTGTCCGCCCGCAAGGACGACTCCGCTATTGACCTCTTAGCGGATGAGATAAACACCGGCGCCGCCAACGCCGCCTGCGCCTCGCTGCTTCTCAGGGACAAGTTTAAGGCTTCCCTGAGCGAGAGAAATTCCATTAGCCTGTTTTGCGATATTGAATTGTCGCTTCAGCCGATTTTAGCCGACCTCGAATGGAACGGCGTCCTTATCGACACCGCGCTTTTGTCGCGCATGTCGCCGGAATACGCAAGCGAACTGGAACAGATTACGCGCGAGATATACGAGTTTGCGGGCGAAGAATTTAACATCAACTCACCCAAGCAACTGTCTGAAATACTGTTTGGAAAATTAGGGCTTCACGGCGGCAAGAAAACAAAAAGCGGCGCTCTGTCGACCGGCGTGGAGGTTTTGGAAAAATTAGCCGTGGATTATCCGGTTGTTCAAAAGATTCTTGACTACCGGGAAAAGCAAAAACTGCTGTCAACCTATATAGACGCGCTTCCCGCGCAGATTTTTCCGGAAACCAGGCGTATACACACCACGTTCAATCAGGCCATAACGGCCACGGGCCGCCTGTCGAGCACGAATCCCAATCTGCAAAATATCCCTATACGCACCGAAGCCGGCAAAAAAATCAGGGAAGCGTTCATCGCGCCCGCGGGTAGCGTACTCGTTTCCGCCGACTACTCCCAAATCGAACTGCGCATACTCGCGCATCTGTCGGGCGACCCCATGCTTATTCAGGCGTTTGTTGACGACAAGGATATTCACACCGAAACCGCCTCGGCTGTGTATGGAATTTTTCCCGAGATGGTAACGCCGGAGATGCGCCGCGCCGCGAAGACAATAAACTTCGGCCTGATGTACGGGATGGGCCCCATGAACCTGTCAAAGCAGCTTGGAGTGTCGTTTGCGGAAGCGAAAGATTTTATAGAATCGTACTTCAATCAATTCCCGTCAATCCGAAAATACATGGACACGACGATACAGGGCACGCGCGACCACGGCTACTCGGAAACGCTGCTTGGGCGGAGGCGTTACCTGTCGGAGATAAACTCCACAAGCCGCATTGTGAGAGAAGCCGCGGAACGCACGGCGATTAACACACCGGTACAGGGGACCGCCGCCGACATCATCAAGCTGGCAATGATACGCGTATATCCGAAACTGGAACAGTGGCCGGGGGTGAAGATGCTTTTGCAGATACATGACGAGTTGGTCTTTGAAGTCCCCGAGGAACAGGCGGGTGATTTCGCTAAGTGGGTAAGCAAAGAGATGAGCGAGGCGTATGAATTAAAGGTACCGCTTAAAGTGGATACCGGGACAGGTAAACATTGGGGAGAAGCGCACTAATGAAAAAATCAAACATTGTAATAACCGTCCCGGACGGGTTATGCACATACCTGAAAGCGGAGGTAGAATCCCTCGGCCTTCCAGTAAAATCCGTCACGTCCACAAGCCTGTCAACCGAGGGGACATCCCTCGACGCGATGATGCTCAACCTGCATATCCGCACCGGCCACCACGTCCTCTACCAGATCGCCGCGCTCCGCTGCCGCGACGCCGACGAGCTGTATAAGGAGCTGCTAAAAATGCCGTGGGAAACGATCATCCCGTCCGATGAATATCTTACAGTTGTTTCCAACGTGCGCAACCTCACAATAAAAGATACCCGTTTCGCGAACCTGCGCGCCAAGGACGCTATCGTCGACAGGATACAGGCGCGGAAAGGGCGGCGCCCGGATTCGGGGCCGGAGGAGAGCGGGGCGGTGGTGAGCCTGTTCTGGCGCGACGACCGTTGCACCGTCTATCTCGACACAAGCGGCGAGTCGCTCTCAAAGCGTGGCTACCGCCGTATCCCGTTAGGCGCGCCGATGCAGGAAACGCTTGCGGCTGGGGTGGTTAAGGCGCTTAGGTCAAAAGAGGGCGGCGGGAATTTTGTCAACCCGATGTGCGGCAGCGGAACGCTCGCCATAGAAGCCGCGCTCGCGGCAAGCGGAAGAGTGCCGGGGCTGACGAGGCATAATTTCGGTTTTTTCCATTTTATGGGGTTCGACATGAGGGCGTGGGAGGAGATGAAAAAAGCCGCCAAAAGCAGGGTGGCGAAAACATTGCCGTCAATAATCGTCGCCGCCGACAAAAACGAAAAAGCCATCGACGCCGCGCGAAAAAACGCGATGACCGCGGGCGTGGAACAACTTATCCGTTTTGAGATTTGCGACTACGCCGACACCCCCGTTCCAACGGGTTCGGGGGCGATCGTCCTTAATCCCGGATACGGGATGAGGATGGGGGAGGAGTCGCAGTTAGTAGAAACTTACCGAGGCATAGGCTCGTTTTTCAAACAGAAGTGCAAAGGCTGTCAAGGCGCGATATTCACCGCGAACACGAGTTTGGCCGGCCAGGTCGGCTTGAAAGCCAAAAGAAAAATCCCGTTTGTAAACGGAAAGATTGAGTGCAGGCTTTATGTTTATGATTTGTATTGATCTGAACCGGCCAACAGCGCCGATTACTCGAGCGTTACCATCCCCATTGATCTAATCTCCACACCGGGGACGATTTCGTTGTACGACAATACCACCAATTCGCCGAAATTCGTTTCCGTCAGACGCTTCAACTGCGGGCGGACCGTCGGGGAGCAGATCATTATCGGGTACTCGCCGGCGCGTTTTGTTTCTTCCACCTGAACGCCTACCGCTTCGAGAATCCGGTTCGCTTCGGCGGGCGACAGCGAGAAGCGGAATACGCCGTCGCTCTCCTGTATCGCGCCCTCGAGCTTAGCTTCCAAATTCGGGTCGAGCGTGATGACTGGCACTACGCCGTCGTCATTTTTATAGACCTCGCATATCTGCGGCGCAAGCGCGTTTCGGACGTACTCGGTCTGAACGTCGCTGTTCTTGCTCCTTGGGGCGATGGTGGCGAGCGTTTCGAGTATAAGGAGGAGGTCCCGTATCGACACGCGCTCCCTCAAAAGATTTTGCAGCACCTTGTGCAGATCGCCGGCGCTTATCACGCCGGGGATGATCTCATCTATCAGCGCGCCGCCCTGCTCCTTGGCGTTGTCGATCAATTCTTTCACGCCCTGGCGCGTCAGTATTTCGTGCGAGTGCTTTTTTATCGTTTCCGTCAGGTGCGTGGCGAGGACGGCAGGCAGTTCAACCACCGTGTACCCCGCGACCTCCGCGTCGCTCTTCTGGCTTTCGGTGATCCATATCGCCGGCAGGTTAAACGCCGGCTCGACAGTAGGCACGCCGCGTATCTGCCGCGTCGCGGTGCCGGGGTCCATCGCGAGATACGCGCCGCTCATCAGCTCGCCCTTGCCAACCACCACCGTGCGGATTTTTATCTTGTACTCGTTTGGGGTGAGCTGGATATTGTCCCTTATCCGTATCGGCGGGATGATTACGCCAAGCTCCTGGGCGAGCTGGCGCCTTATCATCGTTATCCTGTCGAGCAGGTCGCCGCCCTGCTTCGCGTCCACTATCGGTATCAGCCCGTAGCCGATTTCGAGCTCCATCGGGTCGACGTGCAGATAGTCCTGGGGGCGCTCCTCCTTGGGCCCTCCGGGCTGGCCGGGCATAGCCGCCTGCTGCTGCTTGGCCTCCTCTTCCTGCCTGGCCTCTTCGGCCGCTTTTTTCTCGCCCTGCATCCCGAGGTACGCGCTCGCGAAGCAGAACGCGGCGAGCGTGATGAACGGGAACTTGGGGAATCCGGGCATAATCGCGAAAAAAGCCATGAGCGAGCCGGCAACCCACATCACCTTGTGACGCGAAAAAAGCTGCGTCATGATCTCGGTGCCCAAATTCCCCTCGGACGCGGCGCGGCTGACAATCATGCCGGAGCCGACCGAGATCATGAGCGCGGGTAGCTGCGACACTAACCCGTCGCCGATGGTGAGCTGCGTGTAGGTGGTGATCGCGGTGTTCCAGTCCATCCCCATCATCGCCACCCCTATAATGAACCCGGCGATGACGTTGACGATAACGAGTATAATGCCGAGTATGGCGTCGCCGCGCACGAACTTGGAGGCTCCGTCCATCGCCCCGTAGAAGTCGGACTCACGCCGTATCTTGTCGCGTCTCTCCCGCGCCTGCTCCTCGGTGATAAGCCCCGCGTTGAGGTCGGCGTCCACGGCCATCTGCTTGCCCGGCATCGAGTCGAGCGTAAAACGCGCCGCGACCTCGGCGATACGGCCGGCGCCCTTTGTGATGACGATGAACTGCACCAACACCAATATCAGAAATATGATCGTCCCCACGACTAAGTTGCCGCTCGTCACAAAACTGCCGAACACCTCGATAACCCGCCCCGCATCGGCCTGCGACAAAATCAGGCGCGTAGTGGCCACGTTAAGCGAAATCCTGAACAGGGTGACCGTTAACAAAAGCGAAGGGAAGACGGAAAACTCCAACGCCTCCCTGTTATACATGGAAACGAGCAGAATGATGAGTGCGATACAGAGGTTGAGCGCGAGGAGGATATCCACGAGAAACAGCGGAAGTGGAATCACCAAAGTGACGACAATGCCTATTACCCCGATGATGACAATCAGTTCGCGCTGATTGCCGAGGCTCTGCAAAAACGGAATATTGAGTATCCCGGCAATACCGCCGCCGGAAGCTGGCTCTGATCCTTTAGTGTTCATGATTCCTTTGCCGACAACTAGCGGCCGGGGTTTATTTTGCGGCACCTTACCAAGTCAAATATACAACATACCACACACACATATCAAACAATCTTCGATTGTTTATTGTGACGGCAACTTGTTTATCTCGGCGAAGCCAACGCCGACAATGTTAGATTTTCTAAATGCATGACATACATCGTATACTCGCAATAAAAAATTATGCGGCGGTTTTGCCTTTTAGTTTGTATACCCATGCCATGACCTCGGCCACTGCTGTATAAAATTCCATCGGCACCTGCTGCCCTACCTCGGCCTTGTCGAAGAGGGCGCGGGCGAGGGCTACGTTTTCGAACATGGGGATGTCGTTTTCCTGGGCTAATTTTTTTATGCGCTGGGCGGTGAGGTCTTTCCCTTTTGCTACCACCATGGGGGCGTCGTGCCCTTTTTCGGGTTCGTAGAGGAGCGCGATGGCGAAGTGCGTGGGGTTCGTTACAACTACTGAGGCTTGCGGGACCTGTTCCATCATGCGGCGGCGCGACATCTCCATTTGGAGCTGGCGGATGCGCTGCTTCACCTTGGGGTCCCCCTCCATCTGCTTGTGCTCCTCTTTGAGATCCTGGTGCGACATTTTCAGTTTCTTCTCGTGTTCATAGCGCTGATACCCGTAGTCCAGCACGGCGAGTACAAGCAGCGCCAGGGCGACGCGGAGAAATATGTCGTAGACCGAGGAGAGTATGAAGTTCCAAATCGCCATTATCGTAGTATCGGCCAGCGCGACGATAACAGTGTAATTGCCCCTTATTGTGGCATACGCGATATAGCCGATGACGGTGATTTTGAGGAGGTTCTTGGCCAAATCAACCAGCTTGCGCAGCGTGAACATCTGTTTTAGCCCTTTTAGCGGATTGATTTTTGAGAATTTCGGCTGGATGGGCTTGAGCGTGAGCAGCAGGCCAATCTGTATTACGTTGGCTATGACGCCGGCGATCATTATCGCGCCGGCGAACGGCAGGACGATTTTGACCAGGCGCCAAATCGCAGTCTGCGCGATTTCAAACAGGCCCTGCATGGTCATGTCGGTCATGGCGCTGAACATGAAGCACTCCAAAAGGCCGGCCTTGAGCTCTTCAAGCATCCACGGCCCCACAAGGCGTAAAAGAAAGATAGCTGTCAGGAGTACGAGAACGGAGTTCACCTCGGTGCTCTTGGCGACGTTCCCCTCTTCCCGGGCGTCCTTCCGCTTTTTAGCGGATGGGGCTTCGGTCTTTTCTTGCGCGGAGTCTTCGGCCATGATTTTTTACCTTTGTATAAACGTACTTAGGTTATTGGTGCGCTAGTCTGAACCCCAAATCCAACGCCCGGTAATCCGGCCGGTTGAAATTTCTTATGGATGGCCGGCAGTGGTCTTCGGCAGAGCGGATGCTGCAACCGCGGTAGACGCGTTCGACACCGTGGCGCGGGCCGCGGGGATTTCTGAGGGGGGATTGGCGGTAGTAGTAGCGGTCGTAGCGGTCGTTTACCCACTCCCAGACATTACCGAGCATGTCGTGTATGCCGAGTTCGTTTGGCTGCTTGCCGCCCACGAGCTGCGTCTGGCCGCGGCTGTTGCCGGCGTACCAGGCGATGTCGTCAAAAAATCTATGCCCCGAAAATCTCGCGCCACCCTCCGCGCCGCCCAGCGCGGCGTATTCCCACTCCGCTTCCGTCGGCAGGCGGTAGGCTCTGCCCGTCATCGCGTTCAGTTTGGCGATAAACTCCTGAATGTCGTCCCAACTGACCTGCTCAACGGGCCGGTTATCGTCATCGTTGAAATGGGCCGGGCTGGTGCCCATCACCGCCTTCCATTGCCGCTGGGTCACCTGATATTTTCCGATTTGAAAGTCATTGAGCCGCACTTCGTGTATCGGCCGCTCGTCGGTCAAGCACCCCACGCCTTCGCCCGGGCAGCCCATTCTGAACCTGCCGCCCTTGACGAACACCATGTCGATCTCCGGCATTTCTTCCGCGGGGGCGACAACCTGCTGCCCGTTTACAGAAAACACCGTTTGTACTAGAAACACCAACAAAATCACAGCTACTAAGCGTTTGGGTAACATTTTTTGCCTCTTTGCCAACACATTAAAGTTTTTCCCGATAATAATATAATATATTCCACATAAAAAGTTGCTATCCGGTTGTGACATGCTTTATATTTCAACTATTCAGATGAACTGCTATACGTTTCCTAGAGGGTCTTATGATAACGGTGATAATCTCCGCCCGCAATCCCGTCCCCGAGTCCACGCTCGAGCGGAACATCCGTAAAACCGCCGGTGCGCCTATTGAGCTGTTTATGATAAACAACGCCGACGGCGCAAACGGGCTCGCGTCCGTGTACAATTTCGGGGCGGGGCGCTCGCGCGGCGACATCCTTGTGTTCATGCACGACGACGCCTTTTTCATGACCGAGAACTGGGTACCGGTTCTCGAATCCATGTTTGCGCAGGATTCCCAGCTCGGCATCGCCGGCGTCGCCGGGACGCAGTACCTGTTTCGCGACAACCACTCATGGACAGCCGCCGGCCGCCCGTTCACCAAGGGCCGCATCGTCCACGATCTGCAAAACGGCGACTTTTTCGCGACCCTTTTCTCGCAGGAAAAAGAGACCTGCGGCGTAGTCGCGTGCAACGGCGTATTCTTAGCCGTAAGGAGGCAGCTCCTGACGCAGTTCGGTTTTGATGAGCAGACATTCAGCTCGTTCTATTTCCACGATATTGATTTCTGCATGCACGCTCGAAAACGGAATTGGAAGATAATCGTTACCGGCGATATCCTGATAAAGCACAGGTCGACCGGCACCTACAACAAGGAGTGGCAGAAATATGGCCGGCTATTCCTGCAAAAATGGTCGGCAGATTTGCCGGCCACCTGCGCGGCCGCCGACCCCGACCCCCTAAACTGCGCCCCGCCGATCAACGCGAACCTCAAAGGAAAAGTGGAGCAGAGGACGATTGCGTGATGGATAGAAAATTAAGGGCGGGACAAATTTGCCCGCCCCTGTGAACTTGTAGCCGGTCAAGGCCCGGTAACCTTTATTTCAGTGATTTTTATGGTGCTGTTGGCGTTGCTGTGGCTATCAAAGTTGCCGAAGTGAAAGATTAAACTGGTATTAGGATTCGGCACATTAAAACCAATGTCTCCTGTGGTAGACAAGTTCAATGTTCGCTTGAACGGGCCCGCCGGTATGCGGATATTCGGCGACAACTCCCCCAAAGCGTTACAAACCGCCGCGATAGTAGGCAAGTTCTTATTGTTTTCTTGAACCGTAGTGTCGGACAGCGTGAATCTAGCCTGACTGGCAACATCCTTACCGTGTTAATCTGTAATGTTGCCAAAAAAATCCTCAACAACCCCCTCAATCTCCACCGACGACCCTGCCGCGAAGATTTTGCATCTAGCGGCGTTTGCGCCGGGGATGCCCTTGATGTACCACGCGGCGCATTTTTTCATCTCACCGGCGGCGTATTTCTCGCCGTGGGTCTGCCGGTACGCGCGGATGTGTTCGAGGATGGTTTCTTTGCGTTCCTGATTTGAGGGCGGGGTGTAATCATTCCCCCCCAGCGCCGCTTTGATCTCTGCGAATATCCACGGATTCCCAAACGCCGCCCGCCCGATCATCACCGCGTCACAGCCCGTTTCCGAGAGCATTTTTAATGCCGACTCCGCGCTCACCACATCACCGTTTCCTATCACCGGAATGTTTACAGTTTTTTTAATGACGGCAATGCGCTCCCAAAACGAATGCCCAGTAAACATCATTGTCTGTGATCTCGGATGCAAGGTAATAGCCGCCGCCCCATTACCCTCCGCAATTCTCGCGAACTCTTCGTCAATCCATTCATACTTGTTCCACCCGGAGCGGATTTTCACCGTTACCGGAACAGGAACCGCGCGTGCCATCGCGTTTACTATCTTTCCAAATAGCACGGGATTTTTGAGTAACGCAGCCCCGCCGTTCCGTTTCACAACCTTGGCCACGGGGCAGCCGGAGTTCAGGTCTATAAAATCGGGTTTTACATATTCATAAGTAAACTGAGCCGCCTCTGCCAGTCTTTCCGGATCAGACCCAAACAGTTGCACGCCAATCGGCCGCTCGCTCTCGTCAAACTTCATCAACGCCGCCGTATTTTCAGACTTATAATGCAGCCCATCCGCGCTAACCATCTCCGAAACCACAACATCCGCCCCCATCCGCTTACACATCCTGCGAAAAACCGTATCACTGATACCAGCCAGCGGAGCGACAACGAGATTGTTTTTTTTCAGAAACATAAAACCTCACCATTAATCTACGGTATTCTAACCACAAACATATTCCGCCAATTCTTCCCCGTCAAATACCATTCATCACCCCTCTCACAATACGCAATCCCATTAAACACATCATCCCGCGACCGCGGCCTCTCCATACTCATCAGTTCCGAGCAGTCAATAACCCGCCGCACGCTCCCGTTACTCGCCGAAATTTCAACGATAAAATCCCTGTACCAGACATTAGCGTATATATGCCCCCGCAGATACTGTAACTCATTCAAGTGAACAAGCGGCGTGCCGTTAAGCGTTACGGGCAGCCTGCGCACGACTTCGAAATTGCCATTACGGAAATAAATGGTATCTGACCCGTTGCTCATTATAAAGTTCGTACCGTCATTCGTCAATCCCCACCCTTCGCCGTCATACCTGAACACTGCTTCTTTTTTTCGTAATGACGGAAATTCATACCGCATCGCAAACCCGTGCCGCCATGTCAGTTGCACCAACTCTCCATTAAGCACGGTGATCCCTTCGGCGAAAACTTCCGGTATTGAAATTTTTGAGATAACGTCGCCGTTCAGCGGGTTGACGCGGCGCAGGCTTGACCTGCCGACTAAGCCGGTGCTTTCGTATAATGTGGAGTCAATAAAAATAAGGCCCTGGGTGAACGCCGCCGGATCGTGCCTGATAACGCGCAGTATCTGCGGCTTGACGACCGGTGCGGTGCGGTGCTGCGCGTAGAGGCCGGGCGTGCCGGTGAGCGAAAGTGTGAAAAACACTGCGATCGCCAACCGGCACGTCCAAACCGCAACATCCGCGCCCCGCCTGGGTTTGGTTAGCAGCACTTCACCTCGTCGCAGTCGCAGCAAAAAGAGCTGAACTTTTCGTAGAGAAACATGGCGGCGGAAGCCAAAATCACCAAACCGACAACTAATTTAATCAGCTTGAACATAAAATACCCCTTCTTTCCTGAATGGTTAAAATTACCGTCTGTTAATAAAATAATATTAAGGGCAGGCAATAGTCCACCCTTATCTGATAATTCTCATTTTGCCCCTGTACACATCCGGCCCCGCCCCGTCTCTGCGCACAGATACCACGTAATTTCCTTTGGGCAGGACTCTGCTCATTGATACCGTGGCCGGCCCCGTAACCGTTCTGTTATAGACCTGCCTGCCTCTGAGGTCAAACACGCGGATTTGGTGCGACACGGGGGCGGCGGCGTTTATAATGATTGACGCGCCTCTCATCCTTACCGCGCCCGCCGCCGCCGGCGTTCTGGCCGTGCCGCGTATGGACAGCGGTGTGTCCGCAATCTCGCCGTAAACTATCCCGCGGCCCGCCGTGCTCATGTAGACGCGGCCGTAAACATTCATGTCGCCCATTACGAACTCGCCGTTCGCGAGGCCGCCGTACTGGTGCCAGCGGTTGTTGGTTCTCTGCCAGCTTTCACCTTCGTCAATTGACATGAAGACGCCGGTGAAATCGCCGACGGTTCCAAAAATGAACATTGTGAGGTAGCCGCTCTCCGGCGCGGCTTTGCCGAAGCCGACCGCTTCGCAATAATCGACCCCCGGTATTTTGTTCCATGTCGCCCCGCCGTCGGTGGAGCGGGCGAGGCCGTTTTCCGCGAGCGGCAGCCAGATGTCGCCCTCTTTTCCGGGGATGAGCCTGAACTTGTAAAACCCGCTTGCGCCCGGCTCGGATATTTCGGCGAAGGTGAGGCCCTTGTCTTCGCTCTTGAAGAATTTTCCGGCTCTGCGGTCGTAGGCGTAGAAGACGTCGGCGTTTTCGGGGTCGCCCACGATATTTGCCCCGTCGATTCCGGTGACCTGTATCCACGCGGAGTTTGCGTAGCGCCAGACGGGCTGGCCGATTTCGACCCAGTTGCCGGGGGTAACTTCGCTCCATTTTGATAGCGGGGTCATCATGGCGACTTGGCCGTCTGTTGAGATCGCGAGCGACATGGCGCCGTCATAATCGTCGCCCGGGCCGCCGCTTTGGTAAGTCTGTACGCTCCATGTGCGCGCGGTGTCGGTTGAAAATTGGAGCGGCGAATGGGGTACGTTCATGTGCCTGCCCTCATCCACGTACCGTCGTGAATCGGTGGCTTTGACAAGCGTTCCCGATTTGTGGGCGTAGGCGAGTCCGCGGGTATTCCCTAAGCTGACATTGGAGCCGCTGATGTTTGTCATGTGGCGGGTTGACGGGAATTGTTTGATGTCGTCGTGGCGGAACCCGTCGTAGTCGAGGATGACGGATACAAGCGGGCCGCCGGGGATGGATACCACTTCGTACGGGACGGTTTCCTCTATGCCGTGCGACATCACTTTCCAGACGGTACGCTGGGTGAAGACCGGGTTTTCCCAACTGTTTTCGGGCGGCGTATAGGTAAAATTCGTGATATCGTCGGTTCTGAAAATACCGTTGCCCGATGTTACCCAAACGCGCTTGGGGTCAAACGGATCGATCGTGACGCTGCCGGCCCAGTGGATTGAGCTGTTGAACATCCATCCGATACCGTTTTCGTTCATCTGCTCAGCCGGCGGAAACTGCCCGCCCTCCATCCAGTAGTATTGAAATGAGGGGTACCAGTTTACGCCGCCGTCATTGGTGTAGTAGATGTTTGACCCCCACTGATCAAGCCACGAGTTGGCTGTTCCCGGCACTTTCCAAAACTGCGTACCGCGGTATCCGAGCGACGACACGACTATTTCCAACGGATTCGTCGGATTGATGGAGATACCGCCGTAGCAGGCGATGTACTGGTCCGGCCTGTTGAGGTTATCCGCGCTGATGATAAAATCTTCCGGCGACACGTCTGTCCATGCCCCATTACCCGCCGTCTCATACTTGAACACCGCCCCGCGGTTGAACCAGTCGTCTATCGGCCCCCATCCTTCGTCCCACTGCATGGTATGCGGCCCCGCGCCATCGCCGAATGTTATGTAGAGCGCCGCGCCGTCGGGGGTGATGACGATACGCTGCGGCATGAGCGGCGGCACGTATCCGGTATTTGTGGCGGGTTTGAGCCTGCCGGGAATAACCGACCATGTCGTCCCCCCGTCCGCCGATTGAAACACGTTGTTGTCGGAGCGCAAAAACCCTGCGTACATGATGTCGGAGCTGCCCGGCGCGAACGTCACAAACGAGAAACCGGCGCCGTTCCATGTAGTGTCGGAACCCGCCGCGGCTGTGAAGCCCGTCACTTTATTCCACGATGTCCCGTTATTTGCCGACCTGAAAAGCCCTTTGTCCCTTGAACCAAAGAATATGATATCGGAGTTATTGGGGTCGACCGCCAGCGCCTCTCCGTTCCCGCGCCCCATGCCGTTGCCGTGCGCGCCGAAGTTCGAGATGCCTCTGTCGGGGTCCCATGTGTAAATTGTTTCCCACGTTCTTCCCCTGTCCGGCGACCGCAAAAACGCGCTGCGCCCGTTGTTCCAGTAGGATGTTC
>JAITFQ010000056.1 GCA_031281225.1 Chitinispirillales bacterium | reverse complement strand
TTTTAAAATTTTGGGTTAATGTTACGCTGTTCTATTATTAATTTTTGCGGTTTGCGCGGTTCCGCGATTTGTGCTTTTGAGTATCGCAAGTAGCGTGCCAATCGCCATTTCCCCGTTTTTGGAGGAGTTTTTGAGGGGTAGGGAGGGTAAGTGTTTTATTGTGAAACAGCGCAGTGTTCCGTTTTGAGTCAAAATAATAAAAATCGTGTATGACGGCTGAACTTGAAAAATCGGGAAAAACCGGTGACGCGGACTGCATGGTATGGAAAAACAAACTCCCCGGCAAAAATAAATTTGTATCTCGCGCGTACTTGTTGTATATTATTGACTGTGGGTGGTATCGACAGGTTATGACGAGTTAATAGATCAAGGGGG
The DNA here is from genome assembly GCA_031281225.1 of Chitinispirillales bacterium. Classification (GTDB taxonomy): domain Bacteria; phylum Fibrobacterota; class Chitinivibrionia; order Chitinivibrionales; family Chitinispirillaceae; genus GUT77. The sequence continues at coordinate 39,856 of JAITFQ010000056.1, read as the reverse complement.
CAATATGCGCCGTTTCAACCTCAAAAAAAATCCGTTTATCCCGTTGCTCGCGCTCCTTTGCGCGTTTTTCTTTGGCGGCTGTTACACCCAGCTAATGTCGTATCAGGGCGAAACGATGCACTCCGGGCGCTCCAGCAATCTGTATGCCGGTGACTGCGCGGACGGCGGGTGTCCACAGGAAGTCCCCCCCAACAGGCGTGAGGTTTGCGTTTGGGAGCGGGATATTTTCGGTTTTCCCGACCTTCGTTGCTACAACACCAACTATTCGAGCGCGTGGATTTATTTTCACAATACGCCGTGGTGGTACAGGGATACTTACGGCTGGCACGATTACCGCGGGTGCCCGCCATACTATTACTATGATAGGATCGCGGGGATTTGCCGCTACCATGACCATCGCCACCCGCATCCCCCCCGCCCTAATCCGGGACGGCCGGACGGCAGGGATGATCAACCGCCGCCCAGGCGTAACACCCGCGGAACTCCGCAGCATGGACAGGACCCGTCGGTGCATGCCGCTCCGTCGGAGCCGGCCCCTACAGGATTTATCCCTCCGGCGACTGGGGGCGGCATTAGGCAGTTGAGCCCTGTCGCGTCGCCGACGCGCCCGTTGCCGCCGCCGGATCAGAACACGGGGGATCAGATGACAAAGCCGCTGGACGGATCGGATTCACCGCCGCCGGATCAAAACCGGGACCGGGATAGGGATCAGCAGGGGGAGCCGTCGCGGCCAAGGGACAATACTCCCGCAAATCCGCCGTCAAGACGTAATACACGAGGGATGTAGATGAAAAGAACGATTGTTGCCGCTATTGCATTGTTGATGTTTCTACACCTGCCTGCCGCCGCGCAGGTTGGCTCCGGCGTAGAAGTCGGGGCTGGCGCGCGCGCCATGGCCATGGCAAATAACCATACGGCCATCGCCAAAGATCTCTCCGCTGTATATTGGAATCCGGCGGCGCTCGCGTTTCTGCCTGTCCGCGAATTTCAAATGTCGTTTGACGGTTTCCGTATCTACGGAACCTCCGAGCTTTCGGGGCCGGGCGTCACGATCCCGCCCGGCGTTAAGATGGGCGACCATCGGGATAGAATCCGGATGAGCGGACTCGGTGCGATGACTGCCATACCAACGATTCAAGGTGGGCTCACGCTCGCCGCGTCTTTCGACCGCCCGAATATTTTTGACGATTTTACGGTTTACACATACGAGCAGTTCGGAGAAACCGTATCCCTTGACGGGAGAAAATACGGCGACCTCAACAGGTGGAGCGGTTCTTTCGGCATACAGGTCGCCCCAAACATCGCGGCGGGGCTTACGCTCTCTGTCCTCACTGGTACCGAAAAATCACCCATATATCAGGTGATAACGGTCGGCGGTGAGTTGGTGGATAGGGATGATTATTACGATGTGGAGTTTCAACACAAATATTTGGGCTACGCGATAGCGCTCGGAGCGTCTTTCCATCCGTCGGACATTTTGAAAATAGGGATGAAAGTCAACGCTTACACCAACTTGGGGCTTCGAGAAACCCAGTTTGTCGGTAACCCGGATGATTATTACAGAAAGAGATTTGAGGATAAGGGGCGTGCCTACATCGCACCTTCCGGCGCGCTTGGGGTTGGGCTCACGCTCCCGTGGCTGATTACCACGGTTGATTTACGTATGACCATGCCGTACACTTTCGTCTTACCTTCCGAGGACACCCAGCGTATGCCCGACAACATGCAGGCCCGCAGTTTCAAGTTTGGCACCGGTCTCGGCTTTGAGGCCCCGCTGCCCAGCGCCCCGGTTGTGCTGCGTGCCGGCTATTCGCTTGATGAATACGACCTTTACCCGATTATCCATAAATTCCAGGGCGACCGGATTGATTGGAACCTTTTGGGGCCAGGCTATTGGCCCGACAGAAACAGGCATACCTTGTCGGCTGGGATTGCCGCCTTTTCATCGGGGATAGGCATTGAGTTGTCTTACGCTTATCAAACCTGGGCTTTGCTAAATGCGGGCGGTACGCTCAGGCAGGATTATTCGAGTCACAGATTTATGACCTCGTTTATTTACAGATATTAGCCGGAGTGTCAAGATAAAGAAATTTTCTACGTTCAGCGGCGTGTTTACGCCCACCATCATGACTATTATCGGTGTTGTGATATTTTTGCGTGCCGGGTTTATCGTTGGCCACGCGGGGATTTTTCAGGCGCTGGCCATCCTCTGCATAGCCAAGATGATTACCACCCTCACCGGACTTTCCATCTCGGCCATCGCCACCAACACCGAGGTCAAGGGTGGGGGGACCTACTATCTGATTTCGCGCTCCATTGGGCCGGAATTCGGCGGGGCGATCGCCATTACCATATTTCTGTCGCAATCTCTGGCTATATCGTTCTACATCATCGGTTTTGCCGAAGCGCTGGCGCTCACGTTTCCGGCGTTTGACGTCTATTTTGATCTAGTGGCGTACGCGATTTTCGCCCTGATGGCATTCCTCGCGTTCAGGGGCGCCTCGGTGCTTATCAAGGCACAGTTTGTTATTATGGCTATTATGGCGCTGTCAATCGCCTCCTTTTTAATTGGATCGGGTTTAAACTTCGACCCGCAGGTCTTTTGGGAAAACGCAAAACCGCTTGAAAACAGCCCGTTTGGCTTCTGGGTGCTGTTCGCGATCTACTTTCCTGCCGTTACGGGGATACTCGCGGGCGTCAACATGTCCGGCGAGCTCAAGAACCCTGCCCGCTCAATCCCTGCAGGCATGCTTACGGCTATTTTTGTCAGTTTCTTGATTTACGCGTCGCAGATGATTTTAATCGGCGGCGCAATATCAAGAGAGGGGCTTACGGAGAGGCCGTACGACAGCCTGATGGAACTTTGGCCCCTTATCACGACGGTTTTGGTTGTGGTGGGCGTTCTTTGCTCCACGCTGTCGAGCGCGTTGGCCACGATTTTGGGCGCGCCGCGCGTTATGCAGTCGCTTGCGCAGGACAAACTGTTAAAACCGGTCAACATGTTCGCAAAAGTGACCCCGCAGGGGGAGCCGCACAGGGCGATTATGCTGACGCTCGCCATCAGTTTTGCCGTTATATTCTATGCGTGCCGGGCCGGCGGCGGGGGAGCAGCCCTCAATATGGTGGCGTCGGTCACCTCCATGTTTTTTCTGTGGACGTACGGGATAATCAACCTTGCTGCGTTTATGGAATCGTTCAGCCGCAACCCGTCGTTCCGCCCGCGGTTTAAATTTTTCCACTGGTTTGCCGCGCTCGTGGGGGCTGTGGCAAGTTTTGCGGTGACTCTGTTCATCAACATTCAGGCCGCGCTCCTCGCCGCTGTCATCTGCACCGGGCTGTTTTTTTACGTGCGCAAGTATGTCATGTCGGCGTCGTTTGGCGACGCGCGCAGGGGGTTTGTCTATTCGCGGACGAGGGATAACTTGCTTGCTCTTAACGCCCTTCCCGTGCACGCCAAAAACTGGCGCCCCACGGTGGCGGCTTTCGCCGGCAACCCCGAACACAGGCTCCACCTCGTAAAATACGCCGACTGGCTATCAAGCGGCCGCGGCATCCTCACGATAGTGTCTATGCTCAGGGGAAATTTCGCCGCGATGGCGGGCGAACGCGCCGAGTATGTCTCCGCGCTCAATGATTTTCTGAACAAAAACCGTATCAGAGCGTTTCCGGAAATATTGATTACGCCCGACTTTAACATCGGGGTAAACCACTTTCTGCAGTCGGCTTCAATAGGCCCCATAAAGCCTAATTTGGCGATTTTTGGCTGGTCAAGCGACCCGTCCCGCGCGCGCGAGTTTATGACCAACATTCAGGCCGCCGCAAGCCTCAATATGAGCGTAGGGATTATATGCGGGAAAGACCTCCCCGACCCGCGCGAGCAGCGCCGCAACCGCCGTATCGACATTTGGTGGAGGGGGATGCGCAACGGTTCGCTGATGGTTATCCTCTCGTATCTGCTCTCGATAAACTCCGACTGGGCCGGCGCGAAAATCAGAATTTTGCGCGTAGCCAACTCACCCGAAGAACAGGAACTGGCCCGCGAAGAGCTGGTAAAACTGATTGAAGCCGCCCGCATGGATATAGACGTGGAGACAATCCTCGCCGACGACACTTTCCCCAACCTGCTACGCCTCCACTCTGGTCTTTCCACAGTGGTATTCCTCGGTTTTAGCGCCGGCGCCGGCATAGACCCCGCGCAATTTCAGAAAGCGTACACAGAACTGCTCATGGGTATGCCCACCACAATTTTGATACAGTCGACTGGGGAAGCGGACCTGCTGTCGTAAAAAATGTTAAACTTTCCGTGCCGATTTCCGCTTAATCCGCCTCCGCGCGTTCATAATCAGGCGGCTCATGTTTTCCCGTTCCCATGTGATCCATTGGTTGTAGAACGGGAATTTTTTTTCAGCGGCCTTGAACTCCTTGCCGTGGACGACGCGGCGGACGTTTACCATGTAGGGCGGGATGGCTATGTGGAGCATTTCGTGGTAGACGATGGCGAACACAGCGTATTCGGGTACCTGTGGCGAGTCGTAAACGCCGGAGATTGTTATCAGGTTGAACTGATTGCCGCCCTTATCGACGCGCGTGGTCTGGTAGGAGGTTTTGGACGCGCCGTGCCCCCAGCGTATATATGACTTCATTTCGCCGTGGAAGTATGTGCGGTTCAGGGTGTCGAAAATCATCTGCAAATCATAATTGACCCCTCTGGCCTGATTCTCGAATGCCGCAGGATTGAACCGTGATTTGCGTTCCTGGCACACGCCGCAGCTTTCCATGTAGGCGCGGATTGTTTCTTCGAGCGTTTTTTTGTTGCTTGCAAAGGCCGCGTTGCGCCTTGCCTTGCGGGTCATGGGTAGCATCGCCCAGCGAATCAAGGATTCTCTGACCTCTTCGGGTGGGTTCGCGAGGACCTCCGGAATGGTCAGCACGCGTTCGCCGGTTCTGAAATTGACCTTGACGCGCCAGCTTTTTTTGAGCCGCCGGTTGACAACAATTTCCAGCAGATCGTCAAGCCCCGGCGCGGCGGATAGATATGATGAATGCAACATTTTTTTTTTGTGAGTATACGATGCGTTTCACGCATTTAGTAAATGTTAGCTTATGAGTATACGTAAAACGCGTCGCATACTCGTGATTAAAAATTTAGCGCGGCGATCTCCTCCTCGGCTTTTTTGAACCGTTGGCTGCCGGGTCTTGACACGTGCACGGATTGTACCCGCTTCCATCCGTCGAGAGCCGACAGGCGATTCGCGTCGGACGGAGCCGCCTTGAAGCGCTCGCTCCTTGCCATAGCAATATAATACATGGCATCGTCAAAAATCGCGTTTCTGCTCCTCAAAATACTGGAACGGGTAAGCGACGCTTCGAGCATCCTTATGGATTCGGCGTAATTTCTCTTGTAAAACCAGTATTTTCCGGCCGTCAGAAAATAGTGCGCGTCGTTTGTGCGCGCGACGATGTCGAGGAGGGCGGCGGCCCGGTCGAGGCGTTTTGATTCCACGTACGCTTCAAGGAGGAGCAGCGCACGCAAATCTCTTTTGGTATTGTAGACGCCGCTTTGTTCCAATGTTCTGATTGCGAGGTCCCAGTCCTTTCTGTTTACCGCGTCGGTCGCGATTCTTATCAAATCGTCTTCGGAGAGCGGTCTAGCGGGGGCGGGGGTTGGGACGGGTGGGCGGGTGGATGACGGCGCCGGCGCCGGTGCGGCCGCGGTTCTCGGATTGGGAGCGGTGACGGGCGGGGCGTATGTTTTTTGTTCAGTGACGGTTTTAGGCTCCGGTTCCGCTGCGACATCATCTTCATCCGCGGCGTCTTGATCATTCCCGGATAAATTGTCTGGGGCGGATTGATCCGCGGGCAAAGGTTGTTGTGACAGGTTTTGCATCTGCGTAAGTATTTTTTGCGATGCCTGCTTTGCCGATATATGTGATATTGCCAATATGGCGAGCAGTATCAGCGGCAGGATTATTGTTGCTTTTTTTAGTGATATGTTCAAAGATATTTGTGAAGACGGCATTTTTACCGTAGGCGTTTCAACATCAGTTCGCGTGTATACTGTATTTGCGTCGGCCTCGGGATAGAAACTCGTGAGGATTTTTTCCGGTGCCATGGCGGTAAATGATGCCAGTGTTTTTTGCAGATCGTTTAGCAATGTCAGCATATCGGGATAACGGTCTTTGGGATCGCGCTCGAGGCAGCGGTGGATGATGTTTGACAGTGCGGCGTTTATCTTAAAATCGTATTCCGTCAACTTTTTAAAACTGTTCGCAACCCTCTGCCTCATAAGCTCCGTTACGCTATCCTGCGGAAACGCTCTTGTGCCCGTGGCCATCTCGTATATCAGCGTGCCGAATGAATATATGTCGCTTCTGTGGTCGACATTTTTGCCCTCCATTTGTTCCGGGGATAGATAATGCAGCGTGCCGACGATGTTACCATCAATCGTGTGCAGGCTCGCCTCTGCGGGCCGCGCTATGCCGAAATCGGTGAGCTTTATCACGGCGTCCTTTGAAAACATTATGTTGGCCGGCTTGAGGTCTCTGTGTATCACCCCGTGATACGGTTTGCCGCTTAGAGTAAAATTCAAACTGTGCGCGTAGTGCAGCGCGTTTGCTATACTGATAGCCGCTGCGCAGCAAACCGCTTCCGGAAACCTGCCGCGTGAATTCAAAATCTGCTGCAAATTTTCGCCGTTAATATATTCCATCTCCATATAGGGAAGCCCGTTCCATTCCCCCACGCTGTAAATCTCCACGATGTTTTGATGACGCAGCTTGGCGGTGATTTTGACCTCTGTTTCAAATCGCCCATAAAGCGCGTCCTGCGAGAGCATTTTTACCGCTCTGAACATCTCAAGACGCTCGTTCCATACTAAATAGATAGATGCCATGCCGCCCGCGCCTATGGTGTCGGTAACGAGCCCGGAACCGAGCAATGTTTTTCCGACGATAGGGCGGTGCAGTGGCGAACCGTCCCCATCCGCTATCGCGCGGTGCGGCGCGATTGGCTGTTGCTGCGAGGTGCTTCCCGTTTGCGCGGATACGCCGCGTTCCCCCGCTCCCGTATCGTCCCATGAGAGCGGTGTTCGGTCCACAAATGTTTTTTCGACTTCAGATTCGTTAAAAATCTGCATGGTATATCTCCGTTATTAATTAATGTGGAAAAAAACAAGAGTACCGCCAAAACCCGAGAGTGTAACTCAAAAGACCATACAGCCCAAAACCGGCAGGAAGCCCAACCTCAATCCACGCCCCGCAGAGGATACCGCTTGGGCGGCGCGTGAAATACCAACGTTACTATAAAATAATTCTTTGCGCAACGCGTGTCAATATTAAAAAACTTTCAGGTTATCATCGTTAATCACCACCGCGTCGCCTTTTAGTTTCAGTATCCCGATACCGAGGCTTCTCGCTTTTGCCTCTGAGTCTTCGTCGAAAGACCAGCCGGCTATTCCCAAGTAATAGTTATAATCCGCGAAGTCGGGAAACAAAATTTTGAAATTGACGACGTGTTTGTTGACCAAATTGTCGATATCTTTCGAGCGGACCCGGTATTTTGTTTCTATAAGGCATATTGAAGTGTCGTTAATCAGTATTAGGTCGTATTCGCCCTCCAGCCTTGTTTTGTCGGGCATTTTTTTGATAGAGTGCATATTTGTTCTTATATCGTCGTAGTGGATTCCGCCGAACATATTGTTTTCGTAGATTGACTCATAGAAGTAGTTTTCGGTGACGAGGTTGTTGCTTTTGCTGATTCCGTTAACGACGTCTCTAGTTGCATTTATCTGGGCGCTCAATTTGTCCGCGCGCACCATAGCCTCGGCGTGCTTTCTATCGCTTTCCGTGCGCCGCCTGTCTTCTTCGACGTTCCGCTCCGCCCGCTGCTTATCTTCTTTCGCGTGCCATTTCGCATGCTCCGTATACAACCTTGCGGTTTCCGCGTTATATTTCGCAGTTTCTGCCAACAAAGCCCTGATTTCGTCCAAATTTCCCATAATATACCCCTTGTACTTTGAATGTTAGCGTTAATACATACCCTTATACAACTGTAAAATCGCAAAACCAAAAGACCATGATACCAAAAAAGCGAGGGGTTTTTTCTGCGAAGAGAAATGCTACTTACATAATATAATTAACTGGATACAAAAAACGCAATAAAAATTTTCAAAAAATAAAAAAAGTTCTTTACATCGCCAAACGCAAATATTATCTTACTTTATGTTGGGTGCTCAATCCAACGTATTGCCATAGCAGTCCCCACCCTCTCTGATGTGCGTCTTTTGCGGTATTTTCCCATCAAACAACGGCTTGCCGTCCCTACGGAATGATTTTTTTGACCTTGTTTTGACTTTAATATTTTCTTAAAAGGAGGAATTTTTATTATGCCGCCCAACAGCAAAGTGCTTTGGAAAGAAGGGATGTTTTTGCAGCCGCAGCATTTTCAAATGCTCGAGCGCCTGCAAACCGCGCATACCAACACCCGCGCCGCCTCGCTCGCCTATTGCGGGCATCAATACGGCTTCACCGAACTCGAAATCGACCGCGACGCGCTTTTAGGCGGGAATTTTTCGATATTGCGGGCGGCGGGGGTGCTTCCCGACGGGGAGTGTTTCAGTATCGGGATCAACTCGCCGCTTGACGGGCTTGCAAAACCGCTGTCGCGTTCGTTTACGTCGTACTGCCGGGCTGACCAGCTTACGCTTGACGTGTATCTGGCGATCCCCATCTCTGTAACAAAAACGTCTTATGACGACGACCGTCAAAATACAGGCGAGTTATTATATGAAGAAAGCCGCTATATCGAACGGACGATTTTTCTGCCGGATGATTATTCTTATGACAATAACAAGGAGATAGACGTTTGGGAGCCCAACTATCTCATCCGCTTTGAGGGCGAACCGCTCGACGACTGCGTTTGCCTGCGCGTCGCCCGCCTTTCGAAAACCGGCGGCGGGTATATGGAGCTGTGCCGTGATTACGCGCCGCCGGCGCTGTTTACGCGGGTGTCGGATGTTTTGAAAGGGTGCGTCGGCGGGCTGCTCGAATTGCTTTGGGCGCGGATGGGCTCGCTCGCGCAGTACCGCAAGCAAAACGAGCTTGGGCAGGCGTTTTTCTCGGCATCGCAGGAAAGTTCATACCGGCTGTTCAATACGCTGTGCACGTTTACCCCGTTTCTCAGCCGGCTTCACGAGCTTCCTAAAATTCATCCGTTCGATTACTATACGCGGCTGACGATGCTTTACGGCAGTCTGCTTAGCTTTTCCCCGTCGATCGCGCTTGAAAATTTCCCGCCGTACGATCACAACGATCCGGCCACCGCGTTTATCGCGTTAACCGGTAATATCCGCGAATCGCTCAAGGTAGAATTTTGGACAAATTGCACGGCTCTGCCTCTTGAACAGATAAACCCCACGACATGGTTCTGCCGTTTCCCCGACGAACGCTTCCTGGCGGGCGTCAACCTGTTCATAGGCGTAAGCGCTAAGGGCGCGTCGAAAGAACTGTTGATAGACGTGCTGCAACGTATGCGGGTGAGTTCCCGCGACAAGCTCGATTTGCTTATATCATCCTCCATGCAGGGGCTCTCGCTGATTCATGTGAGAAATATACCGGAGGGGCTGGCGGTAAAGCCGGATTATATCTATTTCGCTATTGACAAGCAGGGGCAGTTTTGGCAGGGTGTGGAAACGTCGGGCACGCTGGGCATACATTTTTCCGGCGGCGGTTATCAGGAGATGAAAATAGAGATTTTGGCGCTGAGGCATCAGGGGTGACGTCTATGATGAAAACGAAAAAAACGCACACATCGTTAGCCGCGTATAAAAAATACCCCCGCGCGGCAATTCACGCATGCATGGAGATCGTCGTCATTGCCGTCGAAATTTCCAAACAGCCCGGGCAATCCGCGGCTCACGATTTGTCCGGCCTGCACGAGCGGCTTTGCGGCAGGTTTGATTCGGTGATAAAACATTGCAAGGCCGCGTCGCTGCCGGACGGCGCCGCGCGTGAGCTTCTTTACCCGCTCGCGGCACTTGCGGACGAGGTTGTTTTGAGCGTTCCGCACTACCGTTTCTATTGGTCGGAACGGTTGTTGCAGCTGCGTTACTTTGGGGAGGCCGAGGCCGGGACGAAGTTTTTTTTGAAACTTGAAAAACTGATGAACGGCGAAAATCCGAAAAAAGAGGTTTTGGAATTTTACTTTATCAGCCTTGCCCTCGGATTAAAGGGGATGTACGGGAGTAACGAGGCGCGGCAGCGTGAAAAAACGTTTCAAAACCTCGGGGCGATGTTAAAAAATATCCGCCATACAAACAGGGAAGCGTGGAGCGGCGCGAACGAGTTTGCCGAAGTTGACAAAAGGAAACATGCGGGGCGGACGTTTGTATTGCCGATTGTGTACGCTGGGTTTGCGTTTGTTGTAACAGCCGTCGCCGCGGCCGCCTATTTTATCGCTCGTAAAAATTTATTGAATTTACTGGAACATTTTTGATACAAGGGGATATTGGATTGAAAAATAAAAAATCAGATAAAAAAGATAAGCGTGAAAAAAACGCCGGTAACGAAACCGTTAATAATCCCGCCGCCATTTACGGCGACGCTGTCCGTAACGCCGTAAACGCCTGTATCGCCAAACATGGTATATGGCGCGGATTATTACGCCGCATTGATCTGTGGCGTAAACCGCGGCTGATAATCGGCGGTGAGGGGAGCGGCAAAACGTCGCTTGCTTTGAATTCGGGATTACCGTATGACTTTATCTATTCCAACGCCCGCTTGACAAACGGTAATGAAGCGCCGCAGTGTTTTTTTTCTGAAAAGGCGGTGTATATCGATACGCCCGGCGAGCTCTCCGATCCGCAGGAATGGGCCGGCTTTTGCCGCGCTCTGAAAAAACATAAATTCCCGCGGCGGCGGGCGGTTGACGGGATGCTTATATGTATTGACGCGGGTGAACTTTTAGCAATGGATCAAACGCGCGTCAATAAATTCGCGGCGGCGCTAAGAGAGCGGGCGGATATACTGGTGTCTATCACCGGATACGAAATCCCCGTTTATTTCATTTTTAACAAGTCGGATAAATTAGAGGGGTTCGGCGCGCTTTTCTCCGATAAAAATGTTTTGGAGCGGATGCCGGCGGTCGGCACGCTTGTCGGCGACAGTGAATCGGGGCGGCGGGAGGCGGAAGTTTTTTTGTCCCATTACAGAAAAACCTGTGACGAGGTATCGGATTTATGTTTACAGAAATTGACAAATATTGACGGGGTTGAAAAAAGCGGGCAGTTGTGTAGTTTTATGTCAAAAATGGTACTTGCGGAAACCAGAATATCCGCGTTTATCACAGAATTTTTTAACACCCGCGGCCAATCCGCCCCGCGCTTTCGCGGCTTTTTCTTTACGTCGAGCAAGGCGGGGGCGGCCGCGCTCTCCGGCCATATACTCGGCGAGGCAATCCCAAACGCAAAATTCAGGATAAGGGAAGCGGGCACGGGGACGTTGGGGCACTGGGTCAAAAAAATCTGTCTTAATTTGTTATTGGCTGTGATTTGTCTGACTGTAATATTCTATTTCGCTGGAAGCGGGCTGCGCGACGCCAAGTATATGCGGGGGCTTGAATACGAATTGACGGCTTTGCTCGGCGGCGAGCCGACGCTTGAAAATCAATTCATGGCGCTTGAAAAATTGCGCCTCTCGTACAATCACTTGCACGGAAAATTCAAGTCACCGGGGAGATTGATTTTCAGAACAAACAAGGTTCGTAGCAAAATAAAAGATGTGTATATCACCGCGTCGGAACAGATAATAATCAATCCCGCCGCCAAATATCTTGAAACATCTATTACACGGCAAGGGCAGGGGCGCGCCGGCGAATTAGCGGGGGAAGAACATCAGACGCTCTACCACTCCCTTAAAACATATCTTCTGTTGACAAGCGGGAATCAGGTTAAAATTGAAAATACCGCCCCGATAGTAAAAATAGTTGAACAGTCGCTAAAAAACTCATTAGGCCCGCGATACGGAATGCTTGATGAAAAAATCGTAGGCGGTAATATCAGCGCAGTAATAAAATTCGCGGCGGACGGCTTTTATGGGGAACGCGCCGATCAACGGGTCGTCCAAACCGCCCGTGTCCGGCTGACCGCCGCGCCCTGCGCCGCCACGGTCTACGGCGCGGTTATCAACAGGCTGCACGCGCAGCGCCGGCCAGTCCCCATCAATCAACTCACCGGACAAAACGAAATTTTGAGGTTCGGCCACACCATAAGCGCCCTCTACACCCGCGAGGGATGGGAACAGACAGTTTTTGTTGAATTGGTAAACGCGTCGAAAGACCCTTACAGGGCGGATTGGGTTATAGGGCCGGTTACGGCGGAGGTGGACGAGGCGAAGTTTTTAACTGATTTGGTTTTACGCTATACGGATGATTTGAGCAGGCGGTGGCTTGATTTTCTCAGAAACACATCCGTAAGCCTGCCGTCCGACATATCCGCCCTCGCGCACAGGCTTGAACGGCTGTCCGCGCGTGAATCCGAAGTCGGAAGGATGCTGACCGTCGTCTGCTCCCTCGCCATGCAGGAACCCGCCGCCCCTCAATCAGAGGCGCCTGCCGGAGCGGCCGCCGCGCTCAAGGGGCAGATTGCGGGGGTGTCGAACAGGATAAGGGGGAATGCCGCCAACATCGTCTATGACGTACCCGACCCTTTTGTCGAAACGCGGAAAACTTTTGGGGCTGTCCAAACGTTTTTGACAGACGGCGGGTTTGACGGCTATCTCAAAAATTTAGGCGTTCTGTCCGAAAAAATAAAAAACTGCGACGCGCGGGGCGGTTTTACGCAAACATTCGCTGCCGCCGGCGGGGACGACCCGCTGAGGACGTGCCGCAACGACCTGAACAGGGCGTACCAAAGTATGCCGTCCGTTGTATCGGCGTCGCTCAAGCGCGTACTCGAATCGCCGCTCGACATCACCGCGGCCATGCTTGCAAGGAGGGTATCGACCGAGTTGGAGGAAAGCTGGCAGGCGGAGGTTATCAATCCGTTTAACGAAAAATTAGCCGGGCGCTACCCGCTCGACAGGAACGGGAGCGATTTGGCTTGGAACGATTTTGAGGAGTTTTTCAAACCGCAAAGCGGGGCGCTGTGGAGATATTTTGACGGCAATCTGGCGGGATTTATAGAGCGGACGCACAGGGGTTACGAAAAACGGCCGAGGCGCTCGCTGTCAATAATAATCTCTATAAATGACGAAGTAATCAACACATACAGCCGCGCGGAAAGAATCGCGTCCGGTTTTTTCGGAAACGACGGAGCGCCGCGCCGTCAGGAGATCGCCTTTTATCCCTTCACATCGAGCAGCGGCGACGTGCGGTTTTTTGTGGGGGACAGGCAATTCGATTTTCAGGGCGGCTTGCCGGTAACCCTAAGCCGCCGGCAGGGGAGCGCGGGCGACGAGACAATCATCCTGCGCCTCACAGCATCGGACAGAGTACAGGAAGAACTTCTTTTCAGAGGCGAATGGGGGATCATGCGCCTGTTCAACGCGGGGAGGATAGACAGGCAGGGCAGCGACCGGTACAGAATCAGCTGGCGGCTAAACGTGCGGAATATCTACACCGCCAATGTAACGACAGTAGTAAGAAGCAACTCCGAAGCGCTGTTCAACGAATCGATCACGCGGGGGTTCACCGTGCCGAAAAAAGTTTTATATTGAAGATACGATTAAATCCTTGATAAGTAGAAGTGTTTATACTGTGAAAATCAAACAAAATAACAAACACATACCGGAGGCACCATGGTCCTTTTATGGGATGTTACTATCAGCCTTTACACAAAAGATAGATTTTTTTTGACATTATCCCCGCATCATTTATTATATTGAATATAATGAGAAGAAATCACTTAAACTTTTTGCTGAGACGCGCCTTGCCGCTCCTCCTCCTTGCTTATTGCTCTTGCGCCGAGAGCGACGCGGTTATACGGCAAAAGCTTGGTATCATTCTTGAGGACGATCTTAGGGCTATCCTTGAGGGGGTGGAGTCGGAAGGGCTTATTGATACGCCGTATTTTGACCTCCTTGAGTACAGAAAGTACGACGAGGGGGTGTTTATCCGGATGGCGGTTGCCGACTTTTATTTTTTGAGCACGATCAATATGAAAATTACTCGCAAGTACCGCTACCATAAGAGGATGGGGATGTGGGACAGGTACTACAATAAATGGTACTCATTTACGCCGGAACAGGACGAAACTGAAACTAAAACTGAAACAGAGACAGAAATTGACATTGAAACAGAAATTGAAGCGAAAAAATAAGGTGCCGGCGCTCCTTTGTGCGCTTTTTATGCCGCTCGCGTTTGCTCTCAACGCGCGAGCCGCGCAACCGTTGCCCCAGGACATGCACGAATGGGCCGTGCGGAGCATTGACCTTGTTTTTAGGGAAAATTACAGGCAGGCCGAGGAGGAGGCGAGGAAAATCGTCCGCGCCTACCCCGATCACCCCGCCGGCTATTTCTTTTTGGCCGCTGTGGCCGAAGCGTGGATGCACCGCTTTCAATCGACCAGGCGCGAGGCGGAGTTTTATCGCTTCTGCGATCAGGCAATAGAGCGGGCAGAGCGGATATTGGCCGCAAACCCGAGAGACGACTGGGCACGCTTCTTTTTAGGCGGCGCCGACGGATACAAAGGCACCTACGAAGCGCGCCACGAGCGCTACATAACCGCGTTCCGTTTCGGCTGGAAAGGTGTTTCGGTCTTTCTGCGGATGGCCTCGGACGGTAGCACCATTCCCGACATAAATTTCGGTATAGGCACCTACGAATACTGGCGCAGCGCCCTCACAAGGATGCTTTGGTGGATGCCCGGAGTTCCCGACAACCGCGCCTCCGGCATACAAAAACTCAGGGACGTAATGGCAAACGGCCTCTACACCCGCACCGCCGCCGGAATGGTGCTGATAGACATCTTCATGAATGAAAACCGCCCCCAGGACGCGCTGAATCTCTCGGACAGGCTGGCGCAACAACACCCAAGAGCGCTGGTTTTCCAGTGGGGCCGCGCCGCCGCGCTGCATGGCCTCAACAGGCACGAAGAAGCTGTGACCGTCTATGGTCAAATACTCGCAAAGGTCGAAGCCGACGCAAACAACACTTTTTTCAACTCCGTACAAGCTAGAATGGGCCTCGCCCGCAGCCTTGCCGCCCTCGGAAAAAACGCGGAAGCGCTGGAACACATAACGGCCATGAACAACTATAATTTGACAAGAGATATCCGCAAAAGGTTAGATTCCGTATTTTCAGAAGCCAACACCCTGCGCAGAAGGTTGGAACGCGCCTCGTAGGGGCGGTTGCGTGCAACGCCCGCTTTGGGGACTGGGGGGGCCTCCATTTTTTAACGCCCGCTTCTGCGAATTGCCCGTTCCGAATCGCCCCAGCTATCAACCGCTATTTTTCGGTTAATTGACCGGATGCTTTTCTGTAGTTCCGCGTGGTGCAGCTTCGCGTCGTCGTCTAAATATGGCTTGCCATCGTAAAGGAGATAATTTTTTCGCACCCCTGCCGGTGTAGTCTGCGGCATAATGACATTCGCCCCGTAGCGCAGCCCCATTTCCCGCCCGTCGCTCCGCATGGTTTGAAGCGCGGTCGTCGAAGCGATGTTTATGTCTTTCAAAACAAGGCGGCAGACGGCTATCATCAGCAGGGCGGTTTGAAAAATTTTATCTTTACGCTGATTAAAATAATCCGCGTGGATGCCCATGGGCGTTGATTTGTGGACGATATAAGGCCCCATGCCGATCATGTCGATCTCCATCTCCCTGAAAAACAAAATGTCGTCGGCAAGGTTTTCAACCGTCTGCCCCGGGAGGCCGACCATTACGCCCGTACCCACCTGAAAACCGACCTGCCTGAGTGTTTTCAGGCAATTGACCCTACGTTCTAGATTTTGTGCCGACGGGTGGATTGACGCAAAAAGTTTTGGGTCGGATGCTTCTATACGCAATAAAAAACGGTGCGCACCGGCTTTGTAAAAACGTTCGTACGCTTGGCGGCTATGTTCCCCAACGCTTAAGGTTATCCCCACGCCGTTTGGAAGTTTCTCGGAAACGGTGGCGGATTTTATTTCGGCGACGACGCCAGCTAGAAAATCAACAAAACCCGCGTCGTTCCTTTCCCCCGATTGCAGGACGACGGAACCGTAGCCCCGGTGCGCCGACCATTTTACGCTGCTAATGATTTCGTCCATGGAGAGCGTGTATCTATTTATTGACGCATTGCTTTTCCTGATTCCGCAGTAATGGCAGTCGCAGTCGCAGTGATTGGAAAATTCAACGAGGCCGCGATAAAAAACCGCATCGCCGCATTCACTGAGAAGTACGGATTCAGCAGCAGCGCGGATGGATTCAATGTCAGCGGGATTATCAACGCTTAACAACGTAATGATGTCGTCGCGGTCGAATTCTTTTTTTTGTAATATTGTACCGATGTCCATAACTAAAAATACAAATCCCTCTCTCCGCTAGCTGTACGGCTATAATAATCCATAAATGTATCAAACGCTTTTGGGACTTTTACTTTCAACTCCTCAATCTCCTTGATAATGATTTTCTCGCCCAACGCTTTTGTTTCCGGGCTCGCGAAATCGTCTAGCCACTCCCTGAACGTAATCACTGCGTTCAACTTGCAAAACTTCCCCTCTGCGCCCGTCCGCAGAGAATCCATAATACATTCCCCGGTTCTCCCGCATCGATAGCCCGCTGTGCAGAATGACGTGATGCAGCCCATTAGTGCCAGCTCTTTTACGACGTCGTCTAGGCTTCTCGTATCGCCGAGGACAAATTGCTGGCGGGTTGACTCCTGAAATTTCGCGCCCTTCGCCCTGTTGTACGCGCCCAGGCCGATGTTGCTCGACGCGTCGGTCTGCGTTATCCCCAAATTAATAAGCGATCTTCGTAGCTCCGCGTTTTCCCGGGCCGTCAGAATCATTCCGGCGTAGGGGACCGACAGACGGATGACGGTGATCGCTTTTCTGAAATCGCCGTCGCTTACGATATGGCGGCTTTCGTTGACGAACGGTGTATTCTCGGCGGGCTCCAGCCTTGGAAATGATATTGTGTGCGGGCCTATTCCAAATCTTGTTTCCAACTCTATGGCGTGGCGGACGAGGCCCATAACCTCAAACTTCCAGTCATAAAGTCCGAATAACGCCCCAATCCCTACGTCGTCAATCCCAGCCTCAATCGCACGATGCATTGAGTACAGCCGCCAATGGTAATTACCTTTCGGCGTTGACGGCGGATGTACGGATTTATATGTTTTTTTGTGATATGTTTCCTGAAAAACCTGATATGTCCCAATCCCCGCCCCGTTCAGCGCCGCGAGTTCTTCTACGGTCATGGGCGCGGCGTTTACGTTTACCCGCCTGATGGACGCGGTCGCGCCGCCGGGGTGGTTTTTTATGACCGCTTTCGTATCGTATATCGCCTTCATCGTCGACACCATATAATCAATACCCGATTTCGGGTGTTCCCCGTAGACGACGACTAACCGCTTGTGCCCAATCTGCCCAGCCAATACATCAATTTCGTCGCGCACCTCGTCGAGCGTGAGGATACCGCGGGATACGGAATCGTTGCAGGAGCGCAGACCGCAATACACGCAGTTGTTGATGCAAAGGGTGCTTAAATAGAGGGGGGCGAAGGTTACGATACGGTTGTCATAAACGTTTTTTTTGATGGTGTTTGCGGCTGATTCCATTTCGTCCCAAAGCGCGGTGTCACAAACGTTTAGAAGAATAGCGGTTTCTTCGGGGGTTAGTGTTTCAATGGCGAGCGATTTTGAGATTATCTCACGCACGCGGATTTTGTCGGCAGCGCCGCCGGTGATGTTTCTGTCTTGGAGCTGGCGTTCAATGAGGGCGTCGGGGATGAAGTCGCCGCCGTCCGCGCCAAGGTATTTATTCAACTGATCGGGGGGTATCCGGTCAGTAAGCCATAAACCGTTATTGTCATTCTGCATGTTTTATCCCTGTTTATAAATTGATATCAAAGGGTTCAATCACTCTGTCGAGCACATTACAAAAATACGAAATCGCCACACCGTAATTGGTAATCGGCACATTTTTATTTTTCGCCCCGCTTGTGCGCGACAGCATTTCCCGCCGCGTGAGCATGCACGCACCGCAGTGGATTATGAGCGAATACTGCTCTAGATTTTCGGGATAGTCCCTGCCGCTCCGTATATCTATCTGTAAATCAAGCCCTGTATGTTTTTTAAGCATATTAGGAATTTTCACGCGGCCGATGTCGTCCGCGGCGGCGTGGTGGGCGCAGGCTTCGGCTATCAAAACCTTATCATTGTTTTTTAATGTACCGATAGCCTCCGCCCCCCGCGCCGCCTCCGCCAAGTCGCCCTTGAGCCGGGCGAAGAGGATGGAGAACGTTGTGAGCGGGATGCCGGGCGGCGTTTGGGCGACTACTTTTTGGACGGTCTGCGAATCGCATATTACAATATCAGGATTTTTGTTGAGCGCAGATAATGTCGGCGCGTACTCGCTATCCTTCACAACCATCGCCGCGCCGCCGCCATCCAAAATATCCCGTATCGTCTGTACCTGCGGTAATATCAACCGCCCCTTGGGCGCCCCGGCGTCGATCGGCGTGACTAACACAGCAATCCCGCCGGACTGAATCAGACCGCTTACGATGGTTTGCCGCAGTAAAGCGGATTCGTTTGGAACACAGTCCGCTAAAATTTTTTTGAACGCGCCGATAATCGTTTCCCTGTCAACATCATTCCCGTCAACACAGGAGCATTCCATTACATGAGGGGTAATTGATTTCAACCGTTCGCGAAACTCATCCGTCAATTCGTTGTTATCTGTTTTGTTGACGGCAACGATAACCGGCACATCCCGCGACTTCGCTTCACCTCTCAGCTTTTCTTCAAACTCCCCCCACCGCCCATTCTCTGTCACTATCACAAAAACGTCTGCCCGCCCAAAAACCGCGGCTGTCCGCTTAACCCTGTCGCTTGACAGAAGGGAATCATCGTCAATTCCGGCGGTGTCGATGAACACCACCGGCCCGATCGGCAAAAATTCCATCGCCTTTTCGACAATATCGGTAGTAGTACCGGGTTGCGGTGAAACGATAGCGGTGTCCTGCGCGGTAATCAAGTTGATAAAACTGGATTTCCCGACATTGGTACGGCCAAAAATTCCAATCTGCGTACGCATAGATTTGGGTGCGCTGTTTTTCATACGTTAAACTTATCCTCCCCCTACCCTAACCGGTAAGTCAATCACCCTCCCCAACCTCCCGACATCTCCTGCGTGCCCCCCTGAAAACACTACCCAATTAGTAATATGGTAGTTCCCCTTAGGAACATCCCTGACCGCCAGCCGAAACCCGCACTCCGCGGTCCCTGCCCTGCCTGCCGTCGGCGGTCTCCGCATCAAAAACCCGCTGCCGCTCAAGTGCGCCGGATTCATAGTCGTCCTCAATAGCCAGCCGTAACCCATATTACCATTCTGTAAAGTAAACATTTTCCCCGCTGGATTCGCGGAATGTAAAGTGTCTATCCTGTCCCCGCCTATTGAATAACGGATGTTTTCCGAAGGGACAGAAAAATAAAAACCTCTTCCTGTCTCGCGGATAATCGGTGTCATTTCGATATGCGCCTGGCTGAAAAGCGTGCGGAAGCGGACGGGTATGCTTATGTACACGGGGACTTGGACGATCTGTGAATAGCAAATTTGGTTGACGGCGGCCCTGCTGCCCCGCACGCCGAGCCCGAGGTTCAGGTGAAAATCGCCGCGGCGGATGAGGCGTACGGGGCCAACTTTGTACCGCCTGACGAAGCATACGATATTGTCTTCGGTGTACCGCACGGGGATAAGGCCGAAGAGCGTGCGCAAAAGTATCTCGACGCGCAGTTCGTTTGTCAGGTCAATATATCTTCCGGTGTCAAAATTTCTCACCCCGGCCCGCAGAAAATGAAAGCGGTTTGGGGCAAAGTCGGCGTAGTAGTAGGGGGTGACGACTCTGTGGGCCGTGTGGTCGTACTCGATGTATCGCTTTGGCGACAGCGGGATCGACGGGTCGGCGCGGATAATCACCGCGCGTGTGCTTGAGCCGCGTGTGAGCGTTACGAGGCCGCCGGCGCCGCTGTTGCCGCCGCGCTGATGGCTGTCCGCGTCGTCCCAAAGAAAAACAATTTCGTCCTTTTCGCCAAACACCCCGGTTCCCTCGTTTGCGTTTGGAATTTCCCCGCTGTCAAGTACATACTCGCCGCTCTCCGTCACTTCGTCAACCTGAAACGGAATCGCCCTCCCCGCCATATCAAGCACGCGTAAGGCCGCGATGGGTTTACCGACGAGATGCGGGAGGTCTTCGCCGGTGAGGATAACGGGTGCGGCGGCATACGCGGCCAGCGCCGTCATCAGGGTGATAATTATCGTGTATACTGATTTGCGCATTGTCTATCATCCCGCGGGCGAACGCTGTTCGCCCCTATGATAATTTTTGGCTTCGGATGAAGCGTTGCTGTGACAGGTCGTCTATGAATTTTTGCTCGGCGGCGGCGTTTTCACGTTTCCACTCTTCGTAGCGGTTTTCCTTTATGATCTCCACGGCCCGCCGCTCCTGCGCGGCTTTTATCAGCTCCTGATTTATGCCGTAGAGGCTTACCATCACGTCGTCTAACTTCTGGCCGGCTTTTAACAATTCTAGTTTCAGCGCGTTTCTGTACGATACGGAATTGCGCATCGACTGGACGTCTTCGCCGCCGCCGCGCCGTTTTTCCTTACCCTCTTTCTGGAAAATTTTCAGCTTGTCATGCGCCTGCTCAATCTCCTGCCTTACAGTCTCGGCTTCGCGGTTTTTTTCGGCAAGGCGGAGTTTTATCTCCTCTTCCTTGTTTTTTTTGACGGTGAGGAGCGACTCGAGCCTGAATGTGAATTTTTTGGGCATTAGACCAGCCCGCCGGTCGTCGCGATTTCGCCCAATTTTGCCATCGTTTCGTCAAACGCGGCGGCGGTATCGCGCGTTTGGCGCAGAAATTCGTTTATAGCCCCGTGTACCCTTATCGCCTTGTCTATCCGCTCGTTTGACCCCATAGCGTACGCGCCTATCTGTATCAAATCCTCGCTCTCCTTGTACGCGGCCATCGAGTCCTTGATCTTGCCAGCGAGCATCACGTGTTCTTTCGACGCGATGTCGGTCATGCAGCGCGATATGCTTTGCAGGATGTCGATGGCGGGGAAGTGGTTGCGGTGCGCGAGCTTTCTCGACAGGACTAGGTGGCCGTCGAGAATCGACCTCACCGCGTCGGCTATTGGCTCCTCCATATCGTCCCCGTCGACCAAAACGGTAAACAGGCCGGTGATTGTCCCCTTGTCCGAGGTGCCGGCTCTTTCGAGAAATTGCGGCAGCATGGCGAAGACGGACGGCGTGTACCCTTTCGACGCGGGGGGTTCGCCTATGGCAAGTCCGACTTCGCGCTGAGCCATTGCGAGGCGCGTCACCGAGTCGGCCAGAAACAGAACGTCTTTGCCCTGATCCCTGAAATGCTCCGCTATGGCGGCGGCTACGAGCGTGCATTTGATGCGGATGAGCGCCGGCTGGTCGCTTGTGGCGACGACGAGCACCGAGCGTTTGAGGCCCTCTTCGCCGAGGTCGCGTTCGATAAATTCGAGCACTTCGCGCCCGCGCTCGCCGACTAAGGCGATGACGTTTACGTCGGAGCGGCAGTTGCGGGCGAGCATCC
This sequence comes from Chitinispirillales bacterium, assembly GCA_031281225.1. Classification (GTDB taxonomy): domain Bacteria; phylum Fibrobacterota; class Chitinivibrionia; order Chitinivibrionales; family Chitinispirillaceae; genus GUT77. Next base: position 18,097 of record JAITFQ010000056.1, on the reverse strand, counting down.
CCATGAGCACGCTCTTGCCCACGCCGCTGCCGGCGAATATGCCGAGCCGCTGCCCCCTGCCGACCGTTACAAGCCCGTCGATCGCGCGTATGCCCGTTTCAAACGCGGTGGTTATCCGCTGGCGCGTAAGCGGGTTTGGGATAGATGAGAATACGGAGCGCTTGGCCGCCGCGCGCAGCGGGCCCTTGTCGTCTATGGGGTTGCCCAGCCCGTCGAGCACGCGCCCTAAAAGGCCGTCGCCGACCTGTACCGATAGCGGGCGGCCGGTGGCGGCCACGGCCATTCCGGGGTGGATCCCCTCAATCGGCCCGAGCGGCATGAGGAGCGTGCGGTCTTTGCGGAAGCCGACCACCTCGGCGCGGCAGACGAGTTTGCCGGCTTTTTCGATATGGCAGACGTCGCCGATGGACGCGGAGGGGCCCGTGCTTTCGATCAGTATCCCGATGACCTCGGTCACCTTGCCATAGACGCGCGTGGATTCCGCCGACTTGACGAAGTCAAGGTAGGAATCAAAATGGCGCGCGATCGTGTCTGTGTCGAAAACCATAATCATCTGCCCCGGTATCTATTGCGGCGGTTCGCTTGCGGATATGTCCGCGGATTCCCACGCCTTTTCTACAAGCACCTCAATCTCTTCTAATTGAACGCCGAGCCGCGCGTCGACCATGCCGGAATTTGATTCGACGATGCAGCCCCCTTTTCCGATACGGGCGTCTTCCTCGATGCGGACGTTTTCGAGGCGTTCGGTCACCGAGCTTAAAAAATCCTTGCTGCCGCTTGCCGTTTCAAGGTCGCCCGGTGCTACACGTATCAGTATGTTGTCGCGGTCGGCGATCATGGAGAGCGATTTTTTTATCGCTGCGAGGACTACGTTTGGATTGATGGCAAGTTCGCACGCCACCGCCTTTTTTGTCAGCTCCATGCAAAATTTCAGCAGGATGTTTTCAAGCCCGTGTATCATCTCCTTTTTGGATGTTTCTAATTGCTTAAAATACTTTGCGGTCTGGTCTTTAAGTTTGGCGATTTCGGCGTTGAACTTTTTTTCGGCGGCCGCGAAGCCGGCCTTTTCACCCTCGGCGAACCCTTCCTGTTTCCCCGATTCGCGGCTTTCCGTGGCGGTGCGTTTGGCGGATACTTTTTCCTGCGTGATCGAGCGTTCGAGTTCCCGCACTTTTTTTTCGAGTTCGAGGTGGGCTCGCTCCTCCTCGGTCCATATCTGCGAGCCATCCTTGCCGCCCTTGCCGGCAGGCTTCCCGGATGTATCGAATGATTCCATCTCCGGCGCTTTGAGCGGGAAGGTGTTGTCACCGTCCATCTTTTTGCGCAATATGCGGCGGATGCCGATAGTGGCCGGATCCTCGGCTTTCAAGAGCTTGTCCAACAGGACTGAAACGCTCTCGTTGACGATAGTTTCTTCGCGCTTTTCGTTCATTATAGGAATTCACCCTGTCTACACAACAACATTATCATCTCCGCCGCGTCCGCTGATGACGATCTCTCCCTCTTCTTCCAGCCTGCGGATAACGTCGACAATTCTCTGCTGCACCTCTTCCACGTCTTTGAGGCGTATCGGGCCCATAAACTGCATGTCCTCCTTTATCATCTCCGCCGCGCGCGCCGACATGTTTTTGAAGAACTTTTCCTGCAGTTCTTCCGACGCGCTCTTGAGCGCCATGCCGAGTTCTTTCGTGTCGATCTCCTTGAGCAGGCGCTGCATCGAACGGTCGTCGAGCAACTGTACGTCGTCGAAAACGAACATGAGTTTCTTGATTTCGGTAGCAAGCTCGGGGTTTTCCCGCTCAAGGTTGCCGATAATATTTTTCTCTGTACCGCGGTCGACGCTGTTGAGTATCTCCGCGACGGCCTTGACGCCGCCGATTTTCGACACGTCGCCGCCGAATAGCGATTTAATCTGCGTGACCAAAACTTCCTCAATCTGCGAGAGCGTTTCCGGTGAGATGCTCTCCATGGTTGCCACGCGCGTCGCGACATCTATCTGTACCATCTGCGGCAGCGCGGATACGATCGCGGCGGCGCTCGGGGCCGCCATGTGCGCGAGCAGAATGGCGATTGTCTGCGGGTGCTCCTTCTGAATATACTCTATAAGCTGCTTGGGGTCGATTGTTTCGAGCAGGTTAAAACCGGTAGTGCGGATTTTCTGCTGAACTTTTTCGAGAATCTCGCTTGCCCTGTTTGGCCCTAGTGCGGCTTCGAGCACCTTGCGTGCGTAGTCGAGGCCGCCCTGCGATATGTATTGGTGCGCGAGCGCGAGGGTATGGAACTCCTCAAGCACGGCTTCGCGTATGTCTTGCGAAACGTTTTCAAGACGCGCTATTTCGGTTGATAGCCGCTCAATGTCGATTTCGTCAAGTATCTTGAACACCTTGCTCGACGCTTCTGTCCCGAGCGCGACCATCACTATTGCGGCCTTGACGGGGCCGGGGATATGGCTTATGCTGACGTTCTTTTTGGACTTCTGCAAGGACGCGAGCTGCGCAGCAGTGATGCCGCCGGATTCCTCGGTGCTATCTTTTTTCTTAACTTTTGTTTTTTTGGCCATTTTTTATCAATCCCCACCCTTAACGTTTTTCCCCGACGCCTTCCAATAACCATTGACGGATAATCGACGCGATGTTTACCGGGGCCTGATTTGTAAGGTTCTCCACCTTTTCCAAAATCTGGTTCGCCCGCTGCTGATTCTCGGAAACCGGTTCCTCTTCAATCAACTCTTCGAGGCCGAGGTGTTCGAGGGCGGGGACCGGCGGGTTCATCGCTTCCGTAATCGCTTTCGCTATCGAACGGACAAGGAACAAAAACGCTATGCCGGCGATCACCGCGAGGGCGAGTTTTATTATGAGGGCACGGTTCGCGCGCAGGTCTTCGGCGAGCATCCGTTCCTGCTCCATACGGAGAAATTCGTTGTCAAACCGCAGAGAGGCAACGGTGATCATGTCGCCGCGGGCAAGATCGTAACCCACGGCGTTTTTGACCAACTCTTCAATCTTCATCATGTCGTCGTCGCTACGGTCGACAAACTCGCGCCGGCCGTCAACCATCTCATATCTGCCGTCAACCGCCACCGATACGGTGAGCCGCCTCACGTTCCCAACCTCCTGCACGACCCGCTGGACAGTCCTGTCGATCTCAAAATTTGTAAGCGACCGCTCACGCTGGTGGTCGCCGTCCGGCGCGTTTTTGGTATTCTCCTCCTGCCGCTCCTCCGACCGCGCAACGCGGCTCTCGGGATCGAATGTCTCTATCGTCTTCTCAACCTGATCGAAGTCGAGGTCGGCGGCAATTTTAACCATAGACTTGGAGTGCCCCAGCACGCCAGCGAGCATCTGCGTCGCTTTGCCTTCAAGGTAGCGCTCTACGTTCTGCTGCAACTCTCTGTTTTGGGACGACGTCATAGCCGTTTCGTTGTCGGCAAACGGGCTCGACAGGAGCCTCCCGTCAATGTCAACTATGGATATATTTTGTGGCCGCAACCCGTCTACGCTCGACGAAACCAGGTGTGTGATACCGCGAATTTGCTCCCTTGAAAGCTCCCGGCCCAGTACCGGCCGTATTACCACCGAGGCTTTCGCGTCTTTCTGCTGATCAAGGAATATTGTATGTTCCGGAATAACGATATGCACGCGCGCCGTCCTCACTTCGTCCAAATCCTCAATGGTCCGCTGTAATTCCCCCTCAAGCGCGCGGCGGGCGTTGAGTTTTTGGGTAAAATCGGTCATGCCGAGCGTCGTTTTGTCAAACAGCTCGTTCCCGATTCCGCGCCTGCGCGGCAGGCCCTCGCGGGCGAGCGCCATGCGGATTTCGTAAATCTGCTTGGGGTTTACAAGAATGTTGCGCCCGCTATTCTCCAACCTGTACCTGTAGCCGCCCTTGTTGAGCTGGTCGACAAGCTGCGTGGCTTCCTCAATGTCCAGGTCCGAGTACAGTATCCTCATGCCGCCGGAATTGCGCGCTGCTGAACCCCCGCCCCCGCCGGAAGTGTGCGCGAAAAACATAAGCCCCATCAGCCCGAGAAGCGTGAGCCCCACAAGTGAGGACGTGATAAGCTTTTGTTGGAACGACAACTTCTGCCATAGGGCTGACAGTTGGACGATTAATTGCTTGAAAAACTCGGACATTTTTTTCTCCTGAATTTGCGTATGTATATCTATAGTATGGGGTTACGGTAATCAAGATTTCTATATGTTTTAAAAAAATTTAATATTTCCATTAAAAATTGTGGTAAATGCGGGCGGCCCTGTCGCCGCCCCTATAAATTATAACCGTATCCGCAACACTTCCTGATACGCTTCCATGACCTTGTTCCGTACCTCCATCATCAGGTTGAAGGCTACCTTAGCCTCTTCGGACGCGGTCATTACCTGATGCACGTCTGTAATCTCCCCGGCCGCAAGCCTTTGCACCGCGGTGCTGGCCTTGTTTTGCAGTTGGTTAACCTCGCCCAAAAACCCGTTCAGCGTGTCCCTGAACGACATCCCGCCGCCCTGTTGCCGGGAGGCGGGGCCAATTTGGCCGGGTAGCGATCCGGTTTGGATTGGACCGATTGAATTGATACCTTCCATGGTATACCTCCTTTTTGTTTATACCCGCGGCGGCCGAACGCTGTTTGCCTCCGCGGGCTGATTTTTCGTTTTTAAATTACGCGTAGGCGTCAAACTTGCCGCCTACAACTTTACGTTGTATCTGATCCATTATGAGCGACGCGGCCGATTGCATGTGCATGGTCTGCGCCGACTGGTTTACTGATGAATATACATCTGCGACACGCTTAAAAGAAATAGCGTTGATATCTTGTGTCATCTTTGGAGCGGACGCCTGTTTGGACGTATTGGCTGCGCCGGTGTTTTCGACCGAGAAACCGCCGTTGTTGCGGTCGCGCGCGGCCTGCGTCAGCTTGACAAACTGCGCCCACGATGCCGTTGAATTACCTATGCCGTTCATATTCATTTTTTATTTCCCTGCTTTAAAATTTTACGTTTGTTCTAATTGTTAATTTTAATTAAACGCCCGTACGGGTGTGTTTTACGATTGTAATGATTGCATTAACATGCTTTTTATTGCGTTAAAGGCGGTGACGTTCGCTTCGTACGCTCTAGTCGCCGCTATCATATCTGTCATCTCTTCTATCACGTTTACGTTTGGCATTGCCACGTAGCCGTTTTCATCGGCGTCGGGGTGGCCGGGGTTGTACTCAAGCCTCGGGGGGCGGGAGTCCGACCTGATCTCCGCTACCTCCACGCCCCTGCCGAAAAACCTTTCGTCCCGCGGAAAGTTCGACGGGGGGATGGGCAGGTGGTTTTCACGCGTGGCGGTGCCCGAAAGCGCGATCTCCTGATTCAGGATGCGCGTATCGCGCCTGTTTGACTGCGCCTCAAATACCACGTACTGCCTGCGGTACGGGCCGCCCTCGGGGGTGCGGGTCGTTTCCGCGTTCGCGAGGTTCGACGATATGGTATTCTGGCGTATGCGCTGGGCTCTCATGCCGGAGGCGCTCAGTTCAAGTCCGGAAAAAACTCTGCCTACTGACGACATTTTTTATCTCCTTATTGGCATAGCGGGCGGGCTGACCCCGCCCCTACGGGTTTTCAATATTTATTGTATCGGTCTTGCCGATATGGCTGAATTCAATTTGTTAAACATGCCCTGATGGAATTTTTGCAGGTAGTTGAACGCTATCTGCGTTTCCGCCAGTTTGGCCATTTCGGTATCAATATCAACATTATTGACGCCGCTCGGTAGGGTAGGGTCGTATGGCCTGTAAGCCGTGGGCCCAACTTCGTCCAAATTCAGCCGCCCGATTTTCATGTGGCCGTTGTTCGTCCTCGTCCCTTGCAGCCGCGTCCTGTCGAGCGCCCGGCGCATCTCTTCCTCAAACTTGACCTCCACCCGCGCAAACCCCGGCGTGTTGACGTTGGCGATATTGTTGGCCATAACTCTGGCTCGCAGCATCGCGGCGTCCATACCGCGTGTTATTACAGGAAGATTCGTTTTGTTTAAGATTGCGCCGCTTAACATTTTTTTTACCCTCTCGTCTGCCCGCCCCGATACCACGGGCGGCGGTTCGTGATTTTTTTACGCTGTAAATTAAATACAGCAAAAAACGTGCCACGCTAAAGTTTTTTGTTTTTTTGACGATATGGGCATATTTCAGGGTATTATTTGCGGCGGCACCGGGTAATTTTTGCACCGCCCCGCATTTGCAGGTAGGAAAATTTTGCCGGGGTAGGAAAATTATTCCCCAAATTATGAGGTTTTCCATCCCGTCCTCCACATTTTTCACAAAAGCATTGCTTTTTCCTTATCCCGATATTAAATTACTATATTACCTTGAGCGTAATAATATCGCGTTGATACTATAAAATATAAATTTTCAGGTTTTCAGGAGCTGTCATTGAAAAACGTAAAAAATGCTCTCGCCAAGCAGTCCGCCAGCGGCGCTTCCCTGCCCTGGGCAATGTGGATCTGGAACCGGAATATTACCGGGCCGGAGGTTGAAAAGCAGGTTAACGCCCTGATATCCAAGGGATTCGGCGGAATCGCCATCCGTCCGGGACGTGATATGTTTCCGGCGTATTTGTCCCAGGAGTTTATGGACAATTTTGGAATAGCGCTCGAAATCGCCCGCCAGCACAAGGTGAGCGTGCGTCTCGCCGACGATTTTTCGCTCCTGTGGGGCGGAGAGCCTGAATCCTGCACAATAGGCCAAAGCCGGAAGCTGCGGGCCGAGTACCTTGTGCTCGACCATGACATCCCACTCGCGGCGGACGAAAACGAGGTTGATGTCGAGCTTGACCCGGAGTCCGAGTACATCGCGCAGGCGATTAGAAGGGGTACGGGCAAGGCTGCGCAGACGGTCGATATCAAGCAGGTTACGATCCCCGCGGGGAAAAGTGTGTTCAACTGGAAATCGCCGGGGCCGGATTGGCGGCTCATCATATACCGGAAAGAGGCGGCGCGCTGCCCGTCGGGCAGCGGTATCCCGAATGTGCTCAACTCCAAGGCGGTTCAGAATTACATGCAGAATGTTCTCGAAGTGATAAAGAGCAATTTTTCGAGGTATGTCCCCACCACATTCGAGGGTTTTATCACGGAGATGCCAGCGCTGCGCCCGGGGAATAACGCGATTTACTGGGATGAAGACATCGCGGTGAAGTACAAATCAAGGTATAAGCGGGATTTTATGGGGATGTTGCCGTACCTGTTTCTTGACCTGCCCGGCGCGGAGAGACTCAGGGTGCAGGCGCACACGTTTATTTTCAGCCTGATAACTGAGAAATTCGCCGCCGCGCTCGACACGTGGGCAAAAAGGTTCCGCCTGTCGCAGTGGCTGCTTTGGCCCGAGGTGGGGATGTACAAACTCGAAAACGCGCTTTGCGACGGGTATGTACCGCCGGAAGCCTCGCTTACAACGCTCGGTTTGCAAAATCTGGACGGAAGCCTCGACAACTTCGCCCTTCTGCGGGCGGCGGCGGATGTCAATACCAACCAGTATCGCCGCGAGACGGTGACCGTCATTGGCCGCAATCGGCAGGCCGCCGGGAGCGGGCTGCAGGATTTGAAGCGCGAAATAGACCTGAGCCTCCTCGCCGGACCGTCGCGTATCCTGATTGATGGAATATATTTCAATACCGAGCAGCGCAACAGCTACAAGACGCCGTTCGGCCCGTCGTGGTATTCGCCCGAGTGGGAGCACGCGCACCTGCTTTGCGCGTATAGCGCAAGGCTTCAAGAGATGGTGGCCGGCTTGAGTACGTCGAGGGAGGTGGCGGTTTTAAGCCCCACCGACGGTGTCATGGGCGATTACCTGCCTAGTGATGCTGCGCTCGCAGGCGAGGGGATCGCACGGTTTCAGAGGACGGTAAACGCTCTATGCTGTTTCGGCAAGGGGTTTGACGTCGTTACCGAGGATCTGCTGCTCAGTTGCACGCTGCGCCAAAGCGGGGATTTTGCGACGGCCGACCGGATACGCAAGGGCAACTATCAGGCGCTCGTGGTCCCCTACGCTCCGTTTGTCACGAGGCGGCTCCTCGTGTTTCTCGAAAAACTCGCGATCAAGGGGACGACGCTCGTATTTATAGATGAAACGCCCAAAGGCACCCTCGAGGACGGCGCCAGCGACAGCGTGATCAAGCGAATACAGAACATGGCGCACCCGCGGCGGGAAAACGTATCAATAATCCCCGCTTCCGATTTGGATCAGGCCCTAAGCAACATCAAGCCCGAAGCGTTCCTCCTACGCGAGAGCGGCGAGAGCGCGGATGTGGGGATACAGGTCTACCATGGCGAAGGGGGCAAGCTGTACATGCTGCACAGCATGCTCGACAGCGCCGAGCAGACGGTGATAGCCGAGGTGCAGGCCGACAAGCATTTTACGGCGGTCAACATCACAACCGGAGAACTGACCGAGATAGAGCCGTTTGAGATTGAAAGAAACACCGCGCGGCTGCGCCTGACGTTCTCGCCGCTTGAAACAATGTTCATCGTTTCGAGCGCTGCCCCAATGGCCGCAGCGGAACCGGAGTTCAACCCATTCGCGCTCCCTTCGCGCTCATACAGGATTATTTTTAAGGAGCAATGGGAGTTTGAGCCCATGAGCGCCAACGTGCTCCCGCTGTCGAACTGGAACGTTCGGATGGGCCTGAGCCGCGAGAGCGGGCAGATTTCCCATTTTTACGAAGCGGCCTTCGACGTCAAGGAAGCGCCCGAGAGTTGCATATTCGTAATGAACGGCCTGAGCCGCAGCGTAGCGCCGGCGCAGGGGCTTGAAATTTCCATCAACGGCATACGCGTTGATGACACTCTTTACAGTGACGCGGATCCAGCGTGGCGGGAAAAATTACCCCTGAAACTATTTGAGGAAAAAACGCACTATTTTGAAATCGGCGATAAGATAGCAAAAGGCCTCAACCGCGTATCCCTGCGCACGACCGGCAGCGCGATTGACCCGCAGACCCTAATTCACCCTCCGTTCATCACCGGCGGGTTCGCCATCGTCAAGGGCGGGCATGGGCTCGCGATTGACAGGCAGGCTACTATGGCGGGACACGACTCATGGACAAAACACGGCTACCCGTACATGTCGGGCCGCGCCCGGTATACGCAGGTTTTTGAGGTGCCCAACGATTATGACAAAGTAGTCCTGCGCTTTTCGAGCGTATCGGGGACCGTCTATGTGAAGATAAACGATGTTGATGTCGGAACGCTATATTGGCCGCCGATGGAGATGGACGTTACGAAATTCTGCAACGTCCAGCGCAACACCCTGTCGGTAGAGGTGGTCAACACAATCGACAACGCCCTGCGCCTGAATGCGAGACCGTCAGGCCTGACGGGCGAGGTCTATATTGACGTGTATAAATCGTAGTGTGATTCGTAGGGGTGGGGTGGTCTGCCCGCACTCTTACCGTGACATTTGATAACAAACCATAAGGGATTCGTTGCAATGAAAATTTCACAACTGTTAGGCCTGCGTTTCAAGGAAACGCCCGCCGACTGCCAGATCACGAGCCATGCGCTCATGGTGCGCGGCGGCTACATAAAAAATGTCGGAAGCGGGATAATTTCGCTCTACGCGCCGGCAAAGCGTATCATGCAAAAAATCGAGGCCATAATACGCGACGAGATGAACCGTATAGGCGGGCAGGAGGTGATGCTACCCGTCGTCATGCCCGCCGCGTTATGGAAAGAATCGGGCCGATTCGACAGCGTCGGCAGCGAGCTTTTGCGCTTCAAGGATCGCGGCGGCAACGATATGGTGCTCGGGATGACGCACGAGGAAGCCGTTGTCCATCTAGTGCGCGGCGCGGCCCCGTCCTACTCGCACTACCCGTTTATGGTCTATCAGATTCAGACAAAATTTCGCGACGAGCCGCGCGCCCGGGCGGGGCTTATCAGGGTCAGAGAATTTACAATGAAAGACGCCTACTCATTCCACACGTCGCAGGAAGACCTCGAGGAATACTACGAAGAGTGCCACAAGGCCTACGAGCGTATCTTCGCCCGCGCCGGCCTGCCCGAGGCGGTGTCCGTAAAATCGGATTCGGGGATGATGGGCGGCAAGGTCGCGCATGAATTTATGCTGCTAAACGATGTGGGGGAGGACACCATCATAATCTGCGCCTCCTGTGATTTCCGCTCCAACATGGAGGCCGCGGAAAATATCGTTGAAAAACCTGCCGGTTCGCCCGATGAGGCAAGCGATCGCCACGCCGTGGCGAAAGCGCTTGAGGGCGCGGCGTGCCCCGCCTGCGGGAAGAAGGCGATAACCGCCAAAAACGGCATCGAGATCGGGAACATTTTTCAGCTCGGCACAAAATACAGCGAGGCTATGGGGATGCAGTATACGGACAAGGACGACAATCTGCAATACCCGATTATGGGTTGCTACGGCATAGGTGTTGGCCGTCTCGCCGCCTCCGTCTGCGAGGCGCGCCACGACAAGTTCGGCCCAATCTGGCCGATGTCGATAGCCCCGTGGCAGGTGCATCTCTGCGCTCTCATGAGCGACACCCCCGAGGTCTCGGAAGCTGCCGCGAAGATATACGGCGGCCTGCTGAAAGCGGGCGTGGAAGTAATTTTTGACGACCGCGCCGTGAGCGCCGGGGTGATGTTCTCCGACGCCGACCTGCTGGGCTGCCCGCTGCGCCTGATCGTCAGCCCCAAGACGTGCCAAAGAAACGCCGTCGAATTCGTTTCGCGCGACAAAACCCTGAAAATAGACCTGCCGTTAGATTTAGGAAATATCGACGGGTTAATCAGCGCGGTTAATCAACAAATCGTAAAGCAAATGGAATTTTCTTTACCCGTGTTGAGGTTGTAAAAAACAAAACTCATTCATGTATTTTAGAGGGCAGGCATGTGTCGGGCAATATTAATTTGGCATATTAATCAAGTATAAAATAGAGGGTATCGCGTGGTTTTGACGTTGAAGCGGGAGTATGAGGTCAGCCTTGACCTTTTTGAGGGGCCGCTTGACCTGCTGCTCTATCTGGTCAACAAGGCCGAGGTCAATATAGTAGATATAAAGGTCGCCCAGATCGCGGCGCAGTATTTGGCGTATTTAGATGTCATGCGCGATCTGAATATCGACGTCGCGGGCGAGTATCTGAACATGGCGGCGACGCTTGTCAGGCTGAAAGCGCGGGAACTTCTGCCAGACTCGGCGCCGGAGAACTTGGGCGGGGCCGACGGCGGGATTTACGACCGCGAGCGGCTTATCGCGGCGCTCCTCGAATACAAGAAGTTCAAGGAGGCGGCCGGGGCGCTCAAAGGTTTTGAGGCGCGGCAGTTTGGGGCGTACTCGCGGGGCAGGGCGGAGGATGTCGAAAGCCTCGAAGCGCCGGTGCGGGAGGGCGACGACGGCGAGGCGGTGGTCGGCGATGTGTCGATATTCGATCTGATTACCGCGTTCAAGAGTGTGCTGGAGCGGATTACGGATGAAAAGCCGAATCATGTCGTGGAGGTGGATAATTGCCGGATTGACGACAGGATAGAGCATATTATCATGGTGTTAGGCGACATCGGCGGAGCGCGCGAGGTGCGGTTCGAGGAGTTGTTCTCCGACGACAGGAGAAAAATCGCGCTTGTTGTGACGTTCATGGCGATACTGGAGCTTGCGAAGATGGGGCAGCTGCGGTTCAGGCAGGAGTTTGAGTTCGGGGAAATTTTTGTTTTGAGAGACGGGGGTAGGGCAATTGGCGGAAATTAATGGGGTTAATAATACAGGTGACGAGGCCGGCAATGTTGACGGTATCAATAATGTCGATGACGGTATTGAGGCGTGCGACGTTGATGAATTGGCGGGCATTGACGAAACCGGCGGGGTTGATGAGCTGCGGATTTTGGAGGCTTTGCTGTTCGCTTCCGACGAGCTGCTGACCCCCGCGAAACTCAAAGCGTTGATACCGAGCGCGCCCGACGCGCGGAGTTTGCGCAAGATGGTGAGCGAGATAAACGAGCAGCTTGAAAGGGAGAAGCACCCGTTTGAGATTGTCGAGGCGGGGGGCGGGTACAGGTTCCGCACGGCAGTATTTTACCACCCGTGGGTCAAAAAGCTATACAAGGAGCGCACCGCCAAAAAACTGTCCCTGCAAGCGCTCGAATGTTTAGCGATTATCGCCTACCGCCAGCCGATATCAAAAGCCGAAGTTGAGGCGGTGCGCGGGGTGCTTTCCGACGGAGCGATGAAAACGCTTCTCGAAAGAAAACTCGTCGACATCTGCGGCCGGAGCGAAAAACCGGGGCGCCCACTGCTCTACGGGACGACGAACGATTTTCTGCGGTATTTCGGGATAAATAAAATCGGCGATTTACCGCGGATAGAAGAGTTTGAGGTCATGGCGCGGGCAAAGATGGAAGAGATGTCGGCTGAGGAGTTGGGCGGCGAGCAGGATAATCATGCGGAAGGTGATAAATCCGGCAACGGTATAAGCACCTAATAAGCCTTCAAGTGCCCCGTTTCCATTTCTATGCTTTCGCCGGCCTGTTTGATTACACCGAAATAGTCCATTAGGCGGAGTAGCATATTATGATTGACTTTGGTGTTGTTTTTAACACCCCGGATGTTTTCGCCAAAAAAATGTACCAATTCTCCCACTTAGAGGTAGGGGCGTGACAAGAAGAACTAAGCGGTGTAGCAGGGGCGAACTGTGTTCGCCCGCTATGTCAGCGCGGTAACCCTGTCTTTCACGCGGCGCCGCGTCCCCGCGGGTTCTATTTTCAGGCACGTGGCCGGTTCGGCGTTTAATAACCTCTTTGCCCTGTTTAATTCTCTGGCCTTAACGATGGCCTCGTGGGCGTCGGCGCATCCGTACTCGGCTTTCAACTGCGCGAAAGTATACAACTCGCCGCGTTCCCTTGCTTCACGGAACTTGTCCCCAAAGTCGGTAGTATCGTAATATTCGTAGTCGATACTGGGGTCGTCTTCGTAATTTGGGTCGGTTGTAGGATCATAATTCGAATCGTATATCATACATTTTCCTTTCTTTTCTGTTTGCTGTACGTACGGTAATAATACCTTTGGTAGCTGTATTATAGATGGCCACCAAAATTCGTTCCCCCACCTTTCCTATCACTGCCACAACGGTTTTATCCTTATTGCTATCATAAGATATGAAATTAGAATCGGCGAAAATAGCAAAAACCTCCTCCTCGCTAATTTCCCGTTCAACCATCCGCTCTCTTGCGTGTTTTGTCAGCCACATATTATAATATACGTCATTTTTCCCCGAAACGCAATAAAAATAAAAAATTTTCCCCACACCCCTGCGCAATAATTTATATTATATAATCCATGATAACACCCAAAAAAGAAAGAAAAAATATCCATGGTAACAATCAAAAAATCAACAAAGCTCGACAACGTACTCTACGATATCCGCGGGCCCGTTGTTGATGAAGCGAAACGCCTCGAAGACGAGGGCAAGCGCATACTCAAACTCAATACCGGCAACCCAGCCGCTTTCGGGCTTATGGCGCCGGACGAGATCATACACGATATGATACTCAATCTGCCCAAGTCGCAGGGGTACTGCGACTCAAAGGGACTGTTCACCGCGCGCAAGGCCGTCATGCAGTATTGCCAGCAGAAAAATATCCAGGGTGTGGGGATAGAGGATATCTACATCGGCAACGGCGTCAGCGAAGTCATACTCATGGCCACGCAGGCGCTGCTCGATAACGGCGACGAACTGCTCATACCGACGCCGGACTACCCGCTGTGGACAGCCGCGGCCAACCTCTCCGGCGGCAAGGCGGTGTACTACACATGCGACGAGGAATCGGACTGGTATCCCGATGTCGCCGACATTAAAAGCAAAATTACCCAGAAGACAAGGGGTATCGTCGTAATCAACCCCAACAACCCGACCGGCGCGCTGTACCCTGTCGAAATCCTCGAACAGATAATCCAGATCGCCCGCGAGCATAACCTGATTGTTTTTACGGATGAAATCTACGACAAAGTTCTGTACGACGACGCCGAACATACCGCCATGGCGTCATTGGCCGACGACCTTTTATTCGTCACTTTCAACGGACTGTCAAAAACCTACCGCGTGGCGGGATTCAGGTCGGGGTGGATGGTTGTGAGCGGCAAGAAGGAACTCGCGAAAGATTATTGCGAAGGGCTCACAATGCTTGCGTCGATGCGTCTGTGCAGCAACGTTCCGGCGCAGTCTATCATCCAGACGGCGCTTGGCGGATACCAAAGCATATACGACCTCACCCGCCCCGGCGGGCGGCTGTACGAACAGCGGAATATCTGCCACTCAATGCTCACGGACATTCCGGGGATAACGTGCGTGAAGCCGAAAGCGGCGTTCTACACGTTTCCGAAAATCGACATCAAAAAATTTAATATCACAAACGACGAAAAGTTCGTCTACGACCTGCTGAGAAGCGAGCAGATTCTGCTCATACACGGCCGCGGTTTCAACTGGCCGCACCCCGACCATTTCAGGGTGGTATATCTGCCGGCGAAAGAGGATTTGATCGACGCGATGAATAAAATCAAGAAATTCTTTGAAGGATACAGTCAATAACACAGAAAGGCAGGTAAAAAATGACCGTCAAGCTAAAAACCCTTATGGCCGCAACCGCCATAACCGCCGCCGTGGCGGCAACCGCGCTCGCGGCCGACTGGCCGGCCTTCCACGGCCCCGACCGTACAAACAGATCGCGCGAAACGGGGCTGCTCAGGCAATGGCCCCAGGAAGGCCCCCGCAAACTGTGGACAGCGACCGGAATTGGAAACGGGTACAGCGGCGTTGTGACGTCGAGGGGGATAATATATACTGCCGGGGTTAAAAACAACCAAAATTTCCTGTTCGCGCTCGACAGTGACGGCAAAATCCTGTGGGAAACGCCCGCCGGAAGAGCTTGGGTGGCGACGCGCGCGTTCGCGAGATCATACGTCGGGACGCGGAGCACGCCAACCGTCGACCCCGCGTCAAACACCGTGTTCCTCCTTAGCGACACCGGGGTGCTGATAGCGGCCGACGCTGCAACCGGCGCGCTGAAATGGCAGGTCAACATACCGGAGAAATACGGGGCGGAGATGCCGCTCTACGGATATACCGAATCGCCGGTCATAGACGGCGACGCGATTTTTGTATCCGCGTACGGAACCGGGGCGTCGGTGGTCGCGCTCAACAAAAATACCGGCGCGGAGATATGGGCGTCCCCAAGTTTTGGAACGCGCCAGTCGGCCGGAGACGCGGGGTACGCTTCGCCAATCATCATAGATAACAACGGGTTCAGGCAGCTCGTCTCGTTCAGTTCCGCGTTCCTCTACGGAATGGATACCAAAACCGGCAGACTGCTCTGGACGGTGCCCATGGCCAACAACCGCGAAAATAACTGCACCGACCCCATCTACGTCGGCAACGGCCATATATTCGCGTCGAGCGGCTACGGAAGAGGGTCAATGCTCGTGAAATTGGAACTGAACAACAGGGGGGAGTTCGCGCCGCGGAAAGTGTACGACGTCAAGCTGATGGATAACCACCACGGCGGCGTGATACTGCACGACGGCCATATCTATGGATCGGGCCACGAAAGCAGGGGATGGTTCTGCATAAACGCCATGACCGGAAGGCAGGTATGGAATGCGCCGGGCAAGGGGGCGGTAACCTTCGCCGACGGAATGCTCTACCTCTATGGGGAAGACGGGGCGATGAGCCTCGCGCGGGCGACGCCGCAGGGGTTTAACGTAATCAGCTCGTTTCAGGTGCCGGAAGGGGAGCTGAAAAGCTACTTTTGGGCGCACCCGGTCGTTAGCCACGGGGTGCTGTACGTGCGGTACGCGGATCAGTTGCACGCCTACGCGGTGAAGTGATGCTCCGCCTGTCCATAATAATAACAGCCGTCGTATGGACCGCCGTGATTGTGTGGTGGTCCGTACATGCCCCGCCGTTTGACATAACCGAACGCGTACCTGGAATGGACGGCGAACCGCTCGATCGGGCGTCCGCGGGCGCGATTGGTCCGGCGTCCAGCATAGGTAATTTGTTTCACGTCTTTGCGGATGATTGCGGCGGCGACGGCGGGGATGACACCGCCGATTCCGATGATACCTTCCCCCAAGGCAAGCCGTGCCCGCCTGCCCCCGCGCACGACATCGCCTCATGGCCCCGTTTCCGCGGTACGAATATCAATGCAATCAGCGCCGAGCAGATACCCCTGACAAATTTTTCAGGCGGGCAGCCCCCCAATATACTATGGACGATTGATTTAGGCGAAGGGCACGCCGCCCCCGCCGTACACAGCGGGCGGGTGTATGTTTTGGATTATGACGAGAATGAGGAGGCCGACTACCTGCGCGTCTTCTCGCTTGAAACCGGGCAGGAAATCTGGCGCCGCGGATACAACGTGAAAGTCCGCCGCAACCACGGGATGTCGCGCACAATCCCCGCCGTGACCGACAGCGCCGTCGTCACCATAGGCCCGATGTGCCACGTGATGGCCGCGCACACGCAAACCGGCGAGTTTCTGTGGGGGATAGACCTCGTAAAAGAGTATGGCTCAACCGTCCCCCTGTGGTATACCGGCCAATGCCCGCTCATAGATGACACCGTGGTTGTGATAGCCCCATCCGGCCCCCGCGCGCTCATGATAGGCGTGCATAAGATGACAGGCGAAATTCTCTGGGAGACCCCGAACAGGCACAACTGGAAAATGTCGCACTCGTCAATAATCCCGATGACGTTCGGCGGCCGCAAAGTATATGTCTACTGCGCGTCGGGCGGAATTGCCGGCGTCGCCGCCGACGGCCCCGACCGCGGGGCGGTACTCTTTGAGTCCGACGAGTTCAACCACCCCGTGGTGGCCCCGTCGCCCGTGCAAATTTCGAACAATCGGATATTCATGACCGCCGGCTACGGCGCCGGCAGCGCGGTATTTCAGGTTTCCCATACGGACGGCGCGGACGGCCGCCGATTTTCCATCACCCTGGTAAACCGCTATGGTGTCCGCGAAGCCCTCGCCTCCGAGCAGCAAACCCCGCTCTATCACAACGGCCAACTCTGCGCCGTGTTACCCAAAGACGCCGGCCCGCACCGCGACCGCTTCGTCTGCGTGAACGAAAACACCCCTGAAAAAATCAATTGGACAAGCGGGCAGGACATCCTTTTCGGGCTGGGCCCGTTTATCATCGCCGACAACCGCTTCTACATCCTGAGCGACGAGGGAACCCTCGTTACTGCCGCCGCCACCCCCCGCCGCTTCGAAAAACAAGGCGCCGCCAAAATCACCCACGGCGTAGACGCCTGGGGGCCGATGGCGCTTGTGGAGGGGAAATTGCTACTGCGGGATTCGAGAAAAATGTTTTGCGTCGATGTTACGATGGGGCGGTGACGTTATTAAGGCCATTTTCGTTAACCCAATAAAATTTGGAGGTTGCACAAACCAAAAACGCACACTACAGGACGGTGTGCAGTTACCGTTTGTTGTGCGATGGAGCAAATTTCTCGAAAAGCACGCTGTTTATATATTTTTCATCGGTCTTAAATTCAATATAAATAAAGGTAGTTTATTTATGACATTCTCTTGTATACGTTCTCTGTTTTTTTGGAAATATATACCCAATAAAATTAATAACACCCCTATTATCGTCAGCGTAAACGGAAAAAACACAGAACCCTCGAAGAAGACCCATGATAATCTAGCTAAAAACTGTGTTAATCCAATTGCCCCAAAAACCAAAAACACGTTTCTATTGATGAACAATGAAAACAGTATTAAAAGAATATTTACACCGCCAAGTAATACAAATCTGAAAATTGTATCGTTGTTAAATACTGATAAGCCTAATGAAAGAGCTATTAAGCCGAATAGATACATCCAGAATGCATAATCTTCTTTAAATTTCATATCCATGAAATAGGCAATACCTATCATTAATATACCAAATATATTTGAAACAGTTGCTCTGTCTGTCCAGGTCATGCGCCATTCTCCATACAGTGCAGGTTCAATGCTTATTGAAAAGAACCATAATGCCGCAGCAATCAAAAATACAATGAATGTAAATTTTGTTTTAAACAAAATTGGCAACGCAACCAAAATTACACATATTTCAACGATT
>JAITFQ010000004.1 GCA_031281225.1 Chitinispirillales bacterium | reverse complement strand
AGCAGGGTCACTCTTAAGAGCAAAGGAGCGCGCTTATGAAACTCTCCATCGGTCAAATCGGCAGTAGCGTAACGTGTTGTACCCACCGTCCTGCCGGAAATTCGCAAATATCAGCACAGCAGAATCAAAACCGCTATATTCACCGCCGACATGCGGGTGAATCCGGCTCCGTTATCGTGGGGGTCATGGTGGCGCTTGTCTTTATAAGCATTGTAACGGCTGCCATGGTGAAGAGCACCGGAGGCCAGTCGGTAGCGAGCAGGGGCTATGGATCTGTGATGCTCATGTCGTCTACTGCAAATAGCGGAATTATAGCTACGGAATCATCTATGAGAACTAAAAACCCCGCTAACATAGCGGAGGTTCTTGCGATGCTCGACAGCGTCGTGGCCAGAAATGAGAGGGGCGAAGAGTACCAGCCTTACGTACACGGCGGTGCGGGAAGAAAGGTCAGGTTCGCAGACGGGCAGACTTTCAGCAGCAGGCTCATAAGTTACAATCCTGTCACCCACAATTCACGGTTTGAAATAAACGCGGGGAGGAACGAGACGGGCGCAGCAGCGAGGAGTTTGAAGAGCGCCGATGTATTTTTGCATTTGGGGAATTTGACAAGGAACACACCCTTTGGGGCGCGAAACGCGGTTTTTTCGGAGGGAGGAATGGAAAATGGGGATAACGGGATGGACGTTAACGGGCATGTAACAATTATGGGAAATGTAAGATTGCAGAACAAAGACAACAATTTTGACAGTTCTGTTTATTTCGGCGGAACGGTTACCATACCTGGCGGCTATACTACTACATTTAAAAAGGGGGTATATATTCACGACGACGCTGAGTTTCACGGGATGGTTAATGCCAGGGAAGAGGCTTACTTCAATAAAAACCTCAGGATTATGGGCACCGGAACGACATTCGACGGAAGGGTTTACGTCGGCGGCAATACGGTAGCGCAAAATACCAATAACGGTTTAGTATTCAAGGATGATGTTAGCTTCAATGGAAATCTTAATCTTGAAGGGGGCACTATCAGGACGACCGGTGATGTTTATCTTGCCGGAAACTTAGGTAATGGCACCGTACGCAGTGACGGGGCAGGCAAATCTTTCTATTATAATACCGCGCTCGGTTCTGACAGAATCCCAAGTTTTTCACAAAGTTCGATAACCGGAACCAACCCTGCTATCCTGAGCGGTTTTGGCGCGGCTATGAGTAATGTTGACGACCGCAAGGACCCGCAACTCGACATAGGCAAAATTAACAGAAATACTTTTACCAACATCAGTACCATACTCCAAAGCGGTAACGGGCTTGACCCTTTAAACAGAGGCGCGGATTTCATTACGAATTTGAACAACGCGTATGCGCTGGCGCAAACGGAAGGCAGGCTTTATAATGACCATCTCGTGGTTAATATTCCTAGTGGCGCTACGCTTCCTAACATGAACAATCAGGTTTTTGACGGAAAAGTCATCTTTGTTGTGGAGGGCGGAAGTCTCCACGCAACACAATTTTACCACAGCGGCGAGGGTTCAAGCACGATGATATATGTGGGAGCGGGAAATGCGAGTTTGGGTAATTTTGGGTCAAGCGGCCCTTTCCTCGGCCTTATTTATGTTGATGAAAGCAACAATCCCGGTAACACTCACACCATAGCTTGGAACCCTGGCAGCAGCATTCAGGGCGCAATTCATAATCATTCGAAAAGCAACCTCGCGTGGCATTCCCGCGTTGGTGGGGGAAACGCGGGGGAAAAGGCGGTGCCGGTCACATTCAATGAAGAAATTTTGAACCAATTCGCCCCCTTACTGAAAAACAATGAAAATGCCAGCGGGGGCGTAACAATAGCTGACACCTCCCCTGGCAACAACCACATCCATGTTACAGTTATTGGGGTTTACTTCCATTGAGGCTATCCACTATTATGATAAATGCTATATAAAGGGGGGCTTTGCTATCATAGCTAACTTCCGCCGTAAGTTAAGGTTTCATGGGACTGGCGTCATCACAACGCGTCAATAATTTGGTTATAAATTATGGGGTACGGATATGCAAGGGAAATATTGTAAAAAGTTTTTATTTATTTTTTCGCGGAAACATTTGTACATTTTTTTGTTTTTATCTACGGCTGATATTATATTGTATTGTAGAATTTATGGAAAGGAGGCAGTATCATGGTGACTATGGTTACAGGCAAGCGTGTTATGGATTACAGAGCGGTTGATACCGAATTTGACGGTAAATGGGTTTTGCTTGATAAAAAAAATTCCCGTGTTGGAGAGGGATGTTTAGTGGCCTATGGTGACGGAACCCCTGAGGACCGCGATGCTTTGGATCTGCTTCTTTGGGATAAGTATAACGGTAAGGCTCTTCTTAAAAAAGGATATATACCCAAAGATGAAGTATACGTCTGTGGAACTATTACCGAAGTTTAAGCATCGCTATAAGTTTGAGGCGAGCTTATACAATATACGGCAAAAAGAATTGCGGGATGTCGTCATATTTTTGGATTTGGGCTGTTTCAACACGATGATTCCCAAATATCTCGCCGAACAGTCGGGACGACCGTTAGATTTTAGGCGAGAATATCGTATCGGCGGCCATGTTGTTCCGGTTCAGGCGTTTTCCATTGATAATATTGTTGTAGGGAATATCGTCCTTGAACGTGTGCTCGCGTTTGCCGGGGATTATCCGGGCGAATATGAAAGCGACATCCTGCTTGGTACGAATGTAATGAACAATTGGGAAATGATCGTTCACAAAAAAACGAATCGTTTTGAATTTCGTGAAGATCCGCCCGATGATTTACCTAACAAGACGTACATATATCAAAATTATTTCGACATGACAGGCAACTACGTTTATATTCAGGATCAAAACGCAAGTCTTTGATAATTAATAGCGATATTTTTAATTCCCCGTATGCCCAAACCCCCCGCCCCCGCGCGAGGTTTCCGATATGCCGCCGTCGGTGTTTTCGGCAAGCGATACGTCATTCGCCACACGCGCCGGGACCAACTGCGCGACGCGGTCGCCGCGGCGTATCACAAAGGGTTCATTGCCCAAATTTATCAGAATAACCTTGACCTCGCCCCGATAATCCGCGTCGACGGTGCCAGGGGAGTTGAGGACGGTAACGCCGTGTTTCAGCGCGAGGCCGCTTCTGGGGCGGACCTGGATTTCTAAACCGGGGGGGATGTCAAAGCAAAAACCGGTGGGGACAAGCGCGCGTTCATTCGGGGCGATGGTGATATCGTCGCCAACCGCGGCGCAAACATCACACCCGCTTGACCCGGGGGTCATTCGGACGGGGATGGGTAAATCGCCGGCGTGGGGGAGACGTTTGATTGAAATTGTATTCATAGTTAATATTTTCGCAGGGGCGAAAACATCACCCCTGCGAAACATTTGGTTTACGGCATTGGCAACAGCGCCTTGCGGCTCAATTTGACCTTTCCAAACTTGTCAAAACCGATCAGCTTCACCTGAACCTTTTCGCCGACCTGTAACACGTCGTCGACTTTCGCCACTCTCGCGTGTTCGAGTTCGGAAATGTGGATCAGGCCGTCCTTACCGGGCAGATATTCGGCAAACGCGCCGAAATCGGTGATGGTCTTGACTACGGCTTCGTATACCGCGCCGAGCTCAGGCTCCGCCACTATCCCCTTGATCCGCTGTATCGCGGCGTCGCGGGATTCACGGTTTGAGGCGGCGATCTGGATAGAGCCGTCGTCCTCAATGTGGATGGTCGCGCCGGTGGTTTCCTGAATGTCTCTGACGACTTTGCCGCCCGGGCCGATCACCTCGCGGATTTTCTCCTTGTCGATGGTGATGGTGCTGATGCGCGGCGCGTAGTCGCAAAGCTCCTTACGCGCGGCCGGGAGCGCCTCGGTCATTATGTCGAGGATTTTTAGACGCGCGTCCTTGGCTTTCGCGAGCGCTTCCCTCATGATTTCAGGGGTGATTCCGGCGATCTTGATGTCCATCTGTATCGCCGTTACGCCGTCGCGTGTGCCGGCTACCTTGAAGTCCATGTCGCCCACGTGGTCTTCCGTGCCGAGGATGTCGGTCAGAACCGCTATCCTGTCGCCCTCCTTGACAAGCCCCATCGCGACGCCCGCGACGTGTGTTTTAAGCGGCACGCCGGCGGCCATGAGCGAGAGGGAGGAGCAGCAAACCGTGGCCATCGACGAACTGCCGTTCGATTCCAAAACTTCCGATACGACACGTATGGTGTACGGGAAACTTTTTTCGCTTGGCAGAACGGGGGCGATTGAGCGCTCGGCGAGGCTGCCGTGGCCAATCTCGCGCCTGCTCACGGACGCCATCCGCTTCACCTCGTTGACCGAGTAGGGCGGGAAGTTGTAGTGGAGCATGTACGATTTGTCGTAGTTGCCCTGAAGCCCGTCTATGTGCTGCAGGTCGAGTTTTGTCCCCAAAGTCGTGGCCGACAGCGACTGCGTTTCGCCCCTTGTAAAGAGCGCTGACCCGTGCGCGCGCGGCAGCAGGTCAAGCTCGCAGGTGATCTGACGAATCTCGTCGAGCCTGCGCCCGCCGATGCGGGTGCCGTTTTCGAGGATCGTCTTGCGGATGTCTTCGCTCTCAAGGTTTGTAAAGATGGAGGCGATGGCTTTTTCCGATTCGGGGAATCTCTCGGCCAGCGCGGCGTTGACTTCGTTGCGCAGTGCCTTTACGGCCGCGTAACGGTCGGGTTTTACGCCGATAAAGCTCGCGTCGTGGAGCCTGCCTCTAACGAAGTCCGCGACGGCGGCGGCTAATTCCTGATTGACCTGGGGAACGGTGTATTCGGCGACCTGCTTGCCGTTTGTGGCCATTAGCTGCTTTTGGAGCGCGGTTAGCTTTTTGATTTCGGTGTGCGCGAGCAGGATCGCTTCGAGGAGTTTGTCCTCAGACAATTCGAGAGCGCCGCCTTCCACCATCATTATAGACTCTTCCGTACCCGCAACCACCATGTCGAGTTCCCCGCTCTCGGTTTCGGCGAGCGTGGGGAAGATTTTTAACTGTCCGTCGACCAGGCCGACGCGCACCGCGGCGACCGGGTTTTTGAACGGCATGTCCGACAGGCACAGGGCCGTCGAGGCCGCCGTAATCGCCAGAACATCCGCGTCATGTTTTTCGTCGGCGGAGATCACCGTGCAGACGATCTGCACCTCTTTACGGTAACCGTCCGGGAAAAGCGGGCGCACGGGGCGGTCTACCAACCGCGCCGACAAAATCTCTTTTTCGCTCGGCCTGCCCTCGCGCTTGATATATCCGCCCGGAATCTTTCCGGCCGCGTAGGTTTTTTCGATGTATTCCACCGAAAGCGGAAAAAAATCCGACTCTGTCATCTCGATTCCGCTGCAAGCCGTAACGAGGACCATCGTGTCGCCCATGCGGACGATTGCCGAACCGTTGGCTTGCCTTGCCATCCTGCCGGTCTCAATAGATACTTTGAGACCGGATACTTCCGTATCAACTGTTGTATATGCCATACTTGACCATCTCCTGATTTTTGAAATTTCGTTATTTGCGTATGTTCAGTTTCTTGATAAGTACTCTGTAGCGCTCAATGTCCGTGCGGTTCAGGTAGTTCAAAAGCGAACGCCTTTGCCCGACGAGTTTCAAAAGACCATAGCGCGTATGGTGGTCTTTCGGGTTTACCTTGACGTGACTCGTAAGGTAGTTGATGCGCTCTGTAAGAAGCGCGACCTGTACGTCGGTGTTGCCGGTGTCACTTCCGCTCTTCCCGTAGGTTTGGGTGAGCTCCTGCTTTCTTTCCTTTGTTAAAGCCATTACTGCGTCTCCTCTGAAAAGTATTTTTTTATTTCGTTAACGTCTTTCTCTATTTGCCCCTTGAGCGCGCTTTCGTTTGGAAACGCGATATTGGGCCTTATAAACTTATGCAGCCACAACCGGACGATTTTACCGGCGGCGGGCTCCCTGCCCCTGTCTTCGTCGTTGAACCGCAGGGCGTGAAACTCAAAGTGCGTCTCGCGGCCGCTATACGTCGGGCAATCGCCGAAGTAGAGCGCCCCCGCTATTCTCCCGCGTCGTGCTTTGGGGCCGTCAGCGCCGTTGTTATCAGCGCGGCCGCCAGCACCGCCAGCGTCGACACAACCAGCATAAACACCGCCGCTGCCGCGGTCACCGCCAAAACCGGCGCCGCCCGCGCCGCAACCGCCGTCAATTTCGATATCTGCCGCATACACCCCCGCCGGTGGAATAACTTTTCGTTCTTCCGCCCTGTTAAAGTTAAGCGTCGGAAACCCCAATTCCGTAGCGATTTTGACCCCTGCCGCGCGCTCCGCCATTACTAAATATGGACGCCCGAGCAGTACCGCCGCGTCGGTAATACGCCCATCGCCTACCAATCCCCGGATGCGCGTCGACGAGATTGCTTCTCCGCCGGACACTTCCAAAGGCTCGGTAAGTATATCAATATGGTATTTGCCCGCGGCAAAGTGTAGATTTTTCTTTCCGCCCGCGCGATTTTTTCCAACCTGCTGCCCCTCGCCCATAACCCAGTCGGAAGCGCGCAGCCTCTCCGCCAGTATTTTTTTGATGAATTCCTCCTGATCCATCCGCCGGAAATCGTCGTCAAAATCGACGCGTAACAGGTAATTTATGCCCAATTTCTCCAAAAGCGAGGCTTTTTCGTCAAACGTCGTCAGGAGCGCGGCCGGCAGTTCGGGGTGGAGCACCGCCCGCGTATGCGGCTCAAACGTGACCGCCACGCTCACCCCCCCCCGCTCCCGCGCCAGCCCCGCCGTACGCGCGATAAGGCGCGTATGCCCGAGATGGACGCCGTCAAAGTTCCCAACGGTCACGACCGACGGGACGCTGTAAGGCAGGGGTTCGTTTATATTGATTATCTTCATAAATATTACGAAAATATATTACGGGCGGTTAAGGAATCAAGATCGTTCGCTACCCCGGTTAAATCGCGCAATGAAAAATGATTTTTTGATTCCCGCTATATATTATATTACGTTATGGCATGTATGCTTCATCATCGAAAGGCGGAATAGAAAATCATGGCTTTCTTTATAGTTGAGGGCGGCTCGCGCCTCTCCGGCACAATTAATGTCACAGGCAATAAAAACGAAGCGCTGCCTGTTGTCGCCGCGGCGCTTTTGACCAATAAAACCGTGCGGCTGTCAAACGTCCCCGACATCGGCGATGTGCGTAGCATGCTCGAAATTGCGCACCGGCTCGGAGTCAAGATTGCGCAGACCGGCCCCAACTCCTGCGAGATGACGGCGGCGTCCGTCGACACATCGGAACTTCCGGTAGAACTGTCGAACAAGATACGCGCGTCTATCCTATTCGCTTCGTCGCTTTTGGTGAGGACGGGGCGCGCGGTTATCACCCAGCCCGGCGGCGACGACATCGGACGGCGGCGGCTTGATACCCATTTTTTAGTGTTTCGGGCGCTGGGCGCGTCGCTTGATATTGAGCGGAAGGTCAGCAGTTCCAACGTAACGCGCGAAACGGCGTTTGTGCTAACGGCGCCCAAAGGCGGGCTTAAAGGGGCGGATATCTATCTCGACGAACCGTCGGTGACAGCCACCGAAAACGCGCTCATCGCGGCGGCGGGGGCGCACGGGAAGACGGTCATCGCCAACGCGGCGTCGGAGCCGCACGTGCAGGGATTGTGCAGATTTTTGCAGTCGATGGGCGTGACGATAGAGGGCGTGGGGTCAAACTTGCTGACGATTCACGGGCGCGGCGATTTCGGCGAGGCGGAGCATGAGATAGGGTGCGACTATATTGAAGCGGGCTCGTTCATCGGGCTTGCGGCGGTGACGGATTCGGATCTGACGATAAGCGGGGTCGACCCGTCCCTGCTGCGGATGATACTGTTTCAGTTTGAGCGGATCGGCGTCGTCGTCGAAACCGACCCTGCGCTGAAAACCTTGCGCGTGCCGGCGAACCAGCCGATGAAAATCCGTAAGGATTTGGGCGGGGCGATACCGCGGATTGAGGTCAACCCCTGGCCGGGGTTTCCAACAGACCTGCTGTCTATACTTTTGGTTTGCGCCACGCAGTCGGAGGGGATATGCCTGATACACGAAAAAATGTTTGAGTCGCGGCTTTTCTTTGTAGACAAGCTGATAGGGATGGGGGCGTCAATTATTTTGTGCGACCCGCACAGGGCGGTGGTTGTTGGCAAGTCGCAACTATACGGCGCATCAATCTCAAGCCCGGACATCAGGGCCGGCATGGCGCTTCTGATAGCCTCCCTCGCCGCGCAGGGCAAGAGCATTATAAACGGCATTGAGCAGATAGACAGGGGCTACCAGCAGATTGACGCCCGCCTGAGCGCGCTCGGGGCGAAGATTACGCGAAACACGCAAAGACGCTCGGACGACGCGGCGACAGTTTTGATTTCGTAGGGGGCGGCGGATTGCCGCCCTACGTTAAATATTTCCGCATGACCTCCAGCACCTCGTCGAAATCCATCGGTTTGCCGATGTGCGCGGCCATGCTCGCTTTCAGGCTTTTTTCCATGTCTTCCTTGAACACGTTGGCGGAGAGCGCGATTATCGGTATCTCCCTTGCCTTTTTGCTGTCGAGCGCGCGGATGCGGCGCGTGGCCTCGTAGCCGTCCATCTCGGGCATTTGTATATCCATAAAAATCAGGCTGTAGCGTTCAGGGTTTTCGGTGAACATGTTTACGGCTTCGAGGCCGTTTACCGCGCAGTCAATCTCAACTTTGGTGGGCTCGAGCAGCGCGGCCATAATCTCCCGGTTCACTTCGGCGTCCTCCGCGAGCAGAATGCAAAATCCCTCAAAACAATCGGCGGCCGCGGGTTTTTCCGGCTTTCCGGACGCATCGCCGCTTTCCGGGCGGTCGGATTTTTTGGCTTCTATGGTGAAAGAGAACACCGACCCCTTGCCCTTTTCGGACGTAAACCATATCCCGCCCCCCATCGCCTCGACGATGCGTTTTGAGATTGAGAGCCCCAGCCCCGTACCGCCGAACCGCCGGGTCGTGCCGGACTCGGCCTGTTCAAACGGGCGGAACAGACGGGACTGATGTTCCTTGCAGATGCCTATACCCGTATCGCTCACGTCGAACTGAATTTTGTAGACGCCGTACGTCTCTTTTACTAACTTGGTTTCGAGGGTGACCGCGCCATTTTCCGGCGTAAATTTTACGGCGTTCCCCAGTAAGTTTATCAAAACCTGCGCCAGCCGTTTGTCGTCGCCCGTCAATATTTTGGGGATATTTTCATCAAAGTTCATCGTGAACTTCTGGTGTTTTTCGGTTATGCGGTGATTGACGACATTAACGACGCTTTTCAGCAGTTTTTCGATGTCAAATACGGCCGGCATAAGCTCCAGTTCCCCGCCCGCTTCGATTTTTGACATGTCGAGTACGTCGTTGATGACCGAGAGGAGGTGGGCGGAGGCGTCTTTTATTTTGTTTATCGCGTTGTCTTTTTTCTCCAAACTATCCGCAGCGGCAGCCACGGAACTCATGCCGATAATGGCGTTTACGGGCGTACGTATTTCGTGGCTTATGTTCGCGAGGAAAACGCTCTTGGCGCTATTTGCCGTTATGGCGTTTCTCAAAAGTTTCAGGAGCAGGAGGGATACGGTGAGCCCCATCAGCCCGATAATTAATATCTCGAAAAGCATGGTTTGCGAGACTTTTTTCAGTTCATCGATCGGAACACCGAGGAAAATAATGGCGTGGGTTTCCCCATTCGCGTTAAAGAGCGGTTTGTAGTAGGTTTCGTACTTTGCCCCAAAAAGGCCGACCTCGCCGGAATATTCCATTTTATCGTCAATGAGGATTTTTGCTATGACAGGATCGAGCCTTGTGCCTTCCGCGCGGCGCCCGTCGTCTTTGAGGAGCGTGGTCGCCACCCGCGTGTCGCCATGAAAGACGGTAATCTCGGCGTTGAGAAGTTTTTTCAGCCTGTCGACCTTTTCATCAATGTCAAACCTGACCCCGGCCGATACGGCGCCGATAAGCGTGCCGTCCGTGTCGTACACCGGCGCTCCGGTGCGGGCAGATACATGCACGAAAGGGCCGCTGTCGTAGTATGACGACACCCTGCCCTCCAGCGCGTCCCTGATGTTTTGTATGCTGCCGAGCGAATCGCCGTACTTGTCGGGCTCGTGCGTCCTTCCCAGAACAATGCCGTCGTGGTCGGTTACATTAAAGTAGGTCACACCGAACAGCCCGCACGCTGTGGTAAACAGCCGTACAATCTCTTCGGTATTTCGTTCCTTGATAGCTTTTATAGCCGCCGGATTTTTCGCCATTGAGACAGCGGCCACACGGGTATTGCCCTTGCTGTATTCGAGGTGGTTGTTCAAGCCGTTAATATTCGCCGAGAGCTTTTCCTTAATAAGGTAGCGGCTGAAAGACAAAAAGCGAAACGACGTATTGGCATTCAATATGACGACCAAAACAATAAAAACCAGCGCTACCGCAAAAACAGGCTTGCCTATAATCCTTTTTTTAAGCATGCAAATTTATCTCCTCGCTCTGAATATCAGCATACTACACCCCGGCATAATATACATGATGACAATGGGGCGGGTCAACAAAAAAACATATTGTGGAAATAACGCTTTTTCACCGGTTTCATCGGCAGCTCCCGCGCGGGCTGTAACAATTTTTATTGATATTAGTATCTTTGCGTTGTCAGGATGTATATTTATACAGTGTCTATGAAAAACCCGCAGGGGCGGCCGCCCTCGGCCGTTCGTGTCCGTAACCGTATAATGTCTGTTTAGGGGGATAAAAAAGTGTTAATGTCGTTTGACGACGCGTCAAAAAGGATTGCCGAAGGCGGCCTTCTTCACATAGCCGGCGCCGAGGCGCTTCTCCGAAAGTTGCCGAAAGGCAACTGGGCGGGCGGCTCCACAGAGCATTTTATGGCGAAAGAAGGCGGCAAAGTATCAGGCGAACTGCTCTTTGTAAACGATTTTCCTTACGAAAATTTCTCTATCAGGTCTTACGACGCGGAAAACATCCGCAACGTGGCGGCCGACGCTTTCGACAATGGGTTCTCCATAGCGGTAGTGCCGTTCGGCAGCGCGGTGCACAAAGTTTACGCCGAAAAAGCCCCGGGATTTGAGGAGATTTTCAGCAAAAACATAGCAGGGTGGATATCCGGGGCGAACCCGGGCGCGCCGGATCAAACGCCCATAGCTGTCAACGGTCAAACCGGCGAGGCGCGGGCGGATAGGGCCGCGGTGCTGCATGTCGGCGTGCCGGAGGACAGGGCGGTCACGATAGGGGTGATAAACCCATTCTCGCAGGGTGAGGAATCACCGGCCATTGAGTTTTTGGAAGGTGGGTTTTCCGCCATAAAATGTTTGATTGACGGGGAAGAAAAAATATTAGCCGATTATATCGCCGAAGAGGAAGTGGACACCGCGCTGCCGTTAGTCGGAGATTACTCCGGCGCTTGCGTGAACGTGTCGTTCAGGTCGGTGGAAAACGGCGCGGTGAATTTCTACGCGCCGGTGTTTGGCGGCATAAAATACAGAATTGCAAGGCCGGTGACGGACTATGAAGAGGAGTTTAGCAGCCGTCTGGCCGACCATCTGTCGGATCTGGACGCCAGGGCGGTGTTTTCGTGCAACAGCATACTGAATTTTCTGCACGGGGGGCTGGAAGGCAGAAAACTGGAAAATTTTGACGGCCCGGTAACATTTGGGGAGATAGCGTTTCAATTAGTAAACCAGACGCTGGTCTATATTTCGGTGCGATGAATTTTTTATTGACAATAAAAATAATACGGTTTGCAGGGGGCGAACAGCGTTCGCCCGCGTTTAGCCGTAAATAACACAAGGATCACAAAAAAATGCCAAACGCGGTAATTGTAGGAACACAGTGGGGCGATGAGGGCAAGGCCAAGGTTATTGACTACCTCACCGAAAAATCGGACGTGATAATCCGCTTTCAGGGCGGCTCAAACGCCGGCCATACGGTGATTGTCGACGGGCATAAATTCGTATTTCACCTCGTGCCGTCGGGGATAATCACTCCGGGCAAGGTGTGTATCGTCGGGAACGGCGTGGTGGTCGACATGGAACAGTTCCTCAAGGAGGTCGACGACCTTATGGAGAGCGGTATATCGGTCGAGGGGCGGCTTATGATCTCAAACCTCGCGCACCTCGTGCTCCCTTATCACAAGGCGATCGACCAGGCCTCGGAATCGAGCCGCGGCGAGAGCAGGATAGGCACGACCGGGCGCGGCATAGGGCCGGCCTATGCCGACAAGGTTTCGCGCATCGGGGTGCGCGCGGGGGATTTGTACGAATGGGATATTTTTTGCGAGAAATTCAAAGCGGGCTTCGCAAGCGCGAAGCAAAAAGTGGAACTTCTGCACAACGCGCCGTTTGACCTGAACGAAGAGGAGATACTTGAGCGTTACAGCAAAATACGCGAGCGCCTGCTTCCTTTTATCAAGGACACGAGCTACTATATCTTTGACGCCGAACGCGCCGGCAAGAAGTTGCTCTTCGAGGGCGCGCAGGGCACGTTCCTCGACGTCGATCACGGCACATACCCTTACGTCACATCATCCAACACCATATCCGGCAGCGCGTGTACCGGCGCCGGGGTCGGGCCATTGAGCATAAACCATTGTATCGGCATAGTCAAAGCCTACACCACCCGCGTCGGCAACGGCCCGTTCCCCACGGAACTGACCGATTCCACCGGCGATATGCTGCGCGATGTCGGCAAGGAGTTTGGCAGCACGACCGGCAGGCCGCGGCGCTGCGGCTGGTTCGACGCCGTAATGGTGCGCAAGGCGATACAGCTCAACGGCATATCAAGGCTCGCGCTGACAAAACTCGACGTTTTGAGCGGCCTGAGTGAGATTAAGGTATGCACGCATTACGAAATCGACGGCTGGCGCACCGACCAGTTTCCGCCAAACACGCAGCAGTACGAGCGCGTAACGCCGGTTTATAACATAATTCCCGGCTGGAAGAGAGATATAAGCGGCTGCAAGAAATTTTCAGACCTGCCAAGCGAGGCGGTCAACTACATAAAACAGATTCGCGAACTGTGCTACGGCATACCCGCGCTGATAGTATCGGTGGGGCCGGAAAGATCGCAGACTATCGAGGTGGACGGGATTTAACATGTATAGAACTTTTCTCAAAAGCAAAATAAGAGACATACGCCTCACCGGTCTTAATATCGATTACGAGGGCAGTATCACCATAGACGAGGATTATCTTGAAAGAGCGGGAATTTTGCCCGACGAGCAGGTGCAGGTGCTAAACTCAAATTCCGGCGCGCGGCTTACGACCTACGTCATCAAAGGCGAGCGCGG
This sequence comes from Chitinispirillales bacterium, assembly GCA_031281225.1. Taxonomy (GTDB): domain Bacteria; phylum Fibrobacterota; class Chitinivibrionia; order Chitinivibrionales; family Chitinispirillaceae; genus GUT77. Next base: position 3,649 of record JAITFQ010000004.1, on the reverse strand, counting down.
TTCAGGGATTATTGAGCTAAACGGCCCCGCGGCGCGGATTGGCGGGGTAGTCGGCGACAAGGTTATGGTACTCGCGTACGCAATGCTCGCGCCCGACGAGATCGCGAACCATAAGCCCACCGTCATCAGTATAGGGGCCGAACAAAAAAATATATGCGCAATCTGATTCTGTTCGCTACCATTCTGATAATCATCGGCTCGTCGCTTTTTATCGGCGTGTCGCGGCGGAATTCCGCCGAACCGCCGCCCGCGGCGGCGCGGCAGGGGCAAACGTCAGCGCCTGAAACATCAGACGGCGAACAGGCCGAACCCGCGCCGCAAATACCGTCCTTGCCCCTCGCCGGCATAAACAGAGGGATCCCCCACATAGGGAGCATACAGGTGCTGAACGGCTGCGGCGTAACCGGCGCGGCCGACCGCGTGGCCGATTTTTTGCGCGCGCGAAATTTCGACGTTAAGGACATTGGCAACGCGTCGAGCTGGAATTACCCGGGCACAATGATAATCTCACGAACCGTCGATATGGCGCTTGCAAACGAACTGGAAAAACTGTTAAAAACCGGCAAGGTGACGCTAATACGTAACAGAGACGAACATCTGTATGACGTAACCGTTGTCGTAGGCCCGGGTTTCGAGGATAAAATAAGATAGAGGAGCCGATTTTAACATGGCACAGAAAAAAAACACACCGCCGCTGGCCGGGCGGCAATTAGTTGATGCCGCCGTCCAAAATCTCGAAGAGAAGCTGGCGGAAAAAATCACTGTCATCGACCTGCGCGACGTTTCAAGCGTCGCCGACTGGTTCATCGTCTGCCAGGGCGACAATACCTCTCATACAACCGCCATCGCCGGCGGACTGGTCGACGCGCTGAAAGAGAAGCACAGCACGCGCCCGTGGCACAGCGAAGGGTTAGAAGACGGGCGCTGGGCGCTCGTCGACTACACGGATGTGGTCGTCCACGTTATGCTGCCGGAGGTCAGGCAGTTCTATGATCTGGAATCGCTTTGGGAAAACAGAGTTGTTTCGTGAAGGCGGGCGGAGGGATGGCGGCGGCCTCACCCCCCGACAGTAGCCTTTATCCGCCTAACCCCCGCCGATGAACTCCCCTCCTGGCGGATTTTGAAAGAGCCTAATTCCCGCGTGTTGGAAACGTGGGGGCCGCCGCAAATCTCTATCGAGTGGCCGCCCATGGTGTAGACCTTGACTACCTCGTCGTACTTGTCGGCAAACAGGCCGATCGCGTCTTTGGCTTTCGCCTCTTTGACGGTCATCTCTTCGCAAACGACGTCGACACCGGCGGATATGGCCGAGTTGACGATTTTTTCAGCTTCCGCAAGCTCCTCAGGCGTAACTTTCCGGTCGAATGAAAAGTCGAAACGGAGCCTTTCCGCGTTGATATTGCTGCCTCGCTGATTGACAGATTCCCCAAGCACCTTGCGCAGCGCGGCGTGGAGCAAGTGCGTGGCGGTGTGGAGTTTTGTCGTTTCCTCGCTGCTGTCGGCGAGGCCGCCCTTAAACTTTTGGGCCGCGCCGGCCCGCGATTTTTCCTGATGCGCGGCAAACAATTCGCGAAATCCGGCGACATCCACAACAATGCCGTTTTCCTCGGCCAACTCCTGAGTAAATTCCAACGGAAAACCGAACGTGTCGTATAACCTGAACGCGTCCTCGGCGTTCATTTTTTTGTCCGGCCCGACCTTGTCGAGATATTTTGTCGCGATTTTCAGCCCCTGTTCGAGAGTGCGGCTGAATATCTCCTCCTCCTGATTGAACTGCCTGATTACAAACTCGCTATTGCGCCCTAATTCGGGGTATACGTCGCTGTAATTGTTTATTATTACCTCGGCAATCGCGCTCATTGTCAGCGCGGGCGCGTTCATTTGCGTCAGATACCTGTACGCGCGGCGGATAAGCCGGCGCACGACGTACCCCTGGTCGACATTTGACGGCGACACGGCCTTGTCGTCACCAAGGACAAAGGTAGCCGCTCTGAGGTGGTCGGCGATTACGCGGTACTGCCTAAATGTTTTTTCAGAATATTTGACGCCGGTTACGGCTTCGATTTTTTCGATAATCGGCATAAACAGTTCGGTGTCGAATACACTCGGAACCCCGTTCATAATTGCCAAAACGCGCTCAAGCCCAAGGCCGGTGTCAACGTTGCTCACGGGCATTTTGCTGTAATTGCCGTCGGCGTCTTTTACGTATTCCATGAACACGTTGTTCCAGATTTCAACATGTTTCCCGCAGGTGCAGGAAGGGCCGCAATCGGCGGAGCATTTTTCCTTGCCGGTGTCAAAAAATATCTCGGTGTCGGGGCCGCAGGGGCCGGTAAGACCGGCGGGGCCCCACCAGTTTTCTTTTTTGCCATAGTAATAGATGCGGCTGTCGGGATAGCCGAGGCTCCGCCAAATCCCCGCGCTCTCTTCGTCGCGCGGCGCGGACTCGTCGCCGGAGAAAACGGTTACGGATATTTTTTCCTGCGGGATGCCGAGCGCGGAGGTCAAAAACTCGTGGCTCATCGCTATGGACTCGCGCTTGAAGTAATCGCCGAGCGACCAGTTGCCCATCATCTCAAAAAATGTCAAGTGGCTGGCGTCGCCGACTTCGTCGATGTCGCCGGTTCTCAAACTTTTCTGAAAATTGACGAGCCGCTTCCCCAAAGGGTGCTTCTCCCCAAGCAGGTAGGGTACAAGCGGGTGCATCCCGGCGGTGGTAAACAGGACGCTGGGATCATTTTCGGGAATCAGCGAAGACGACGGTATATGCTTGTGGTCGTGGCCGACGAAAAAGTCGATATATAAGTTTCTCAACTCACGGGAATTCATGGCGAAAAATCTCCTTGCTTTATGCTTATGGATTACGGTTTACAGATTTATGAATTTTGACGGCCGCGGCGGTGGCGCTCCATCAATATAATAGCACTGTCCAAAACTTCTTTAAGATCGTCAAACGGCAAAAACGCGCGCGTTTCCGCGGCGCCCGCCCAAAGCGGTTCGCGGCCCGGCTCGCCCTCATTATCTACCGATATGTAATGCGCGGCGTAATAGTTGACCACGTACCTTTTGTTTCTGTAATCAAACGACCGCTGCCCCGCGTACCCGATAATCTCGCCGGCCATCCCCGCCTCTTCAAGCAACTCGCGCTCGGCGGTCAGTTCCTCCGATTCGCCGTCCTCAATATGACCCTTGGGGAATATGCGTTGCTCCGGGAATGTTTTTGAGCGGACGGTCAAGATCTGAATCTCACCGCCGAGCTCGCGGTAGAGTACGGCGCCGGATTGGTTGACAGTCTGCGGTGCGGCCAATGTTGATTTATTCATTTAATAAATATACATAATGTCGCGGTTCAAAAATATTATATTTTTAACATGCGCTCAATTTTTATAATCCCCGTAATCTGCATAGCCTGCGCGGTATTGAACTGCGCGGGCAAGTCGGCTATTGGTACGGGTGGGGCAGACGGCGGTTCAGGCGGGCTTGAGCCTGTGCCGTCCGTTATCAATATCCCCGCCGAAATCAGCGTCGCGTATATCGAAAGGATCATAAACGAGCAGCTCGGCGGAACGCTTTACAGCGATAATTCGCTTACGCTCGGCGGATTTAGCAACGTGGCGGTATCGGTCAGAAAAAACGGAAATATCAGAAT
>JAITFQ010000003.1 GCA_031281225.1 Chitinispirillales bacterium | reverse complement strand
CTGCGGTGAGTACCCGTAAACTTTCAGATGTCATAAGTAAAATGGCATTTCGAGGCGATATCAATTCATATTTAGACTTTTTCACCGAAAATTTTCTAAAACGCCTCTCCAACAGAGACTTGATAAACTTCGACGAAAAATACATCAAGGCAATGCTACTCTCCACCCTGTTCATGAGCAACTTTTACCTCCCCGTTTCCGAAGCCGAAAACATAAACGGCTACACCGACATCTACCTGCTCAAACACCCCGTAAAACCCGATATCAAGTACGAATACGTTTTCGAAATTAAATACGTGAAAACCGACGCATCAAAGACAGAAACAGAAACAAAATTCGCCGAGGCGCGGGAGCAAATAGAAAAATACAAAAAAGACCCGCGATTCGCAGGCAGGGGCGATATTAGATTTATAGCAATCTTGTTTGAGGGAAAGGGGGAGTATGAGGTTAGAGAAGAGTGAGTACCCTCCATTGCGGCTGAGCTTGTTGAAGCTGCCATAAGTTAAATCAGATAACCGTTTCAAGCGTTAAAATGTTTTTAATTATTGCTTCCGTTGCCTGAAAAGTTTACTGTTGATATAAAAGGCGTCGCATGCTATAATATATTAATGTATAAACTCAAAAATCACTCTCAAAACCAAAACAAAAAGGATATTTCTATGACAAGAGCGTCCGGTATTTTTCTTCACCCCACATCGCTGCCGTCACCTTATGGAATCGGCGACCTCGGCGGCGCCGCGCTGCGTTTTGTCGACCTGCTGGCGGCGAACGAACAGACATACTGGCAGTTCTGCCCGCTAAGCCCAACGGGGTACGGCGATTCGCCCTACCAGACGTTTTGCTCGTTTGCCGGAAACACCCTTTTGATTTCGCCGGACGAACTGGTTAAAGACGGCCTGCTCTCGAAAGACGACCTGAAATCATACCCTGTGCTTGCGGAAGACCGGGTCGACTACGGCGCGGTTATCACCGAGAAGGAAAAACTGCTGCGCAAGGCGTACCGCAATTTTACGGATACGAAAGAGTTCGCCAAATTTTGCGCGAAAGAGAAGCTGTGGCTCGACGAGTACGCGCTGTTCAGGACGATAAAAACTCACCATAAGGAACGCCCGTGGTGGGAGTGGGAGGCGAAGTATAAGTTACGCAAGGCGGACGCCCTCAAAGCTATCGCCGAGAAATCCGCCGACAGCCTGCGCTATCAGAAATTTTTGCAATTCATCTGGGACACCCAATGGCAAAAGGTGCGCGCCTACGCGGCGGAGAAAAAAATCCTGCTAATAGGCGATGTCCCCTTTTACACCGCCTACGACAGTTCCGACACATGGTCGGAGCCGTCGCAATTCCTGTTTGATGAGGAGGCAAAGCCCATAGACGTCGCCGGCGTGCCGCCCGATTATTTCAGCGAAACGGGGCAGCTTTGGGGGAATCCGCTTTACAGATGGGACACGATGAAAAAGGACGGCTACACATGGTGGCGCCGCCGTATCGAGAAAACGCTGGAGCTCGTCGACTTTATCCGTATCGACCATTTTCGGGCGTTTGATTCCTACTGGGCCGTCCCCTACGGAAGCCCGACCGCCGCGACGGGGGAGTGGAGGGTGGGGCCGGGGATTCACTTTTTCGACACTATCAAAAAAGCGCTCGGCGAGCTGCCGTTCATCGCGGAAGATTTGGGCGACATCACGCCCGGGGTGATAAAGCTGCGTGAGGACATAAACGCGCCCGGCATGAAAATCCTGCAATTTGCGTTTGGCGGCGGCCCCAAAAATCCTTACTTGCCGCACAACGCCACCATCGACAGCGTCACCTACACGGGAACTCACGACAACGACACGTCGCTTGGATGGTTTACGCTTCTGTCGGCCGCAGAGAAAAAAGACGTTTACAATTACTTAGGCTGCACCTCGAAAAATTTCTTAGAATCTTTCATCCGCGCCGCCCTCGGAACCACGTCATGGCTGTGCCTGATACCCATGCAGGACGTCTTGGGATTAGGCGGCGAACACCGGATGAACACCCCGGGCAAGATGTGGGGCAACTGGCAATGGAGGATGGCCGAGGCCATGCTTGCCAAGGCAAAAATGAAACGGTTGGCGGAACTGACGAAAACTTACGGACGGGCGAGGGAGTGCGAGAGGGAGAAATGTAACGGAAAATAAAATAACTCGCTGAAAAAATTGTGGAAACAGGCGGGGTGGGAGTATATCGGGGTATCGCTTATTTAAACGATACCCCCCATTCCAAAATATTCCGCGTCTCCCTGCTGAAAACCACGCCGACTTTTATGGTTTTTTTCCCGCTGTCGGCGTAAATCAGACCGTAGTCTTTTTCCTCTATCTGCCACAGCGCGTCTTCTACCGGTTTGTCTACTTTAAACTCGATTATATAGATATATTCCCCCGCGTGGATTACCGAGTCCATCCGCCCGTTTGCGGTGTGAACCTCGTTGACGCAAACTAAGCCGAGCATGTTGATTATGTTGGATACGGCGAATTCGAAGTAGTATTCGGTGATTTGGCTGCTCAAAGAATAATCAACCCTTTGGAGGTACATTTTGAGCAGGTTCATGAAGTCATCTATTTTTCCGGTCAGCAGGGAGTCTATAAATCTGGTTGAGATCGATCCGTCTATAATACCCTGCGATTTGGAGTAATTACCCGACAAAAACTCGGCGAACGTTTGGCGGACTTCGATATTTGGGTAGTTCAGCTTGTATATCCCGGTTCTCTCATCGTAATCCGTAATGGTCAGATACCCGGCTTGATAGAGGAGCGGGAATAGCGTAATCGTGTTGTCTCTATAATCGGCGAAGCTACCCGCTTTCATCTGCGCCTCTTCTATTTTGACGATATCGCACTCTTTCATTTTCAAATATTTCAGCAAAAACGACGGAATCCCGCTCATGCTCCAGTAGGGGGTAAAGTCCGCGGATTTGTCGAAATGATTTAACAATCCATAAGTATTATATACCGAAATATTGTCTTTTGTAAAGCAATAACCGTTGTAGAAATCTCTCAATCTTTTAAGATAACTTTCCCTGCCGCCGTGTTTTTCGGCATAATAGCCTATTTCCGGAGCGAAGACGCTTTCTAATTCCTCTTGCGTTACTCCGCAAATATCGCAATACTCGGAATCCATAGATATATCATTAGGCTGATTCATCCCCGAAAATACGCTGACCTGAGCAAATTTCGTCACCCCGGTGATGAACGCAAACCGGATGTTCCCACCGTACTGCTTAATGACGCCGTAAAATCCCTTTAACTCATTACGTATCTCTGTATTAAGGTCGGGTTGGTCTATCGTGTCTAAAAGCGGGTAATCGTATTCGTCCACTATAATGACCACATTGCCCAATTTTAGAGACAATTCTGTTATCAACAGTCGAAAATTTATTGAAACATGCTCCCCAAAATCGACTTCCGTTCCGTAATTTTTCGCGCAAGTTTTCAGTTGGTCGTTTAAGTTAGCTATGAGTACCTCAACTCCGCCGCTTTTCGCGTAATTAATCCCGCTCAAGTCAAGATGGATGACCGGATGAACCTTCCACTCCCAATCCGTCCCCGCTATCGCCAGACCCTCAAAAAGTTCCTTTTCAGCCCGAAACAGCGACGCTATCGTCGAGCATAAAAGCGACTTCCCGAACCGCCGAGGGCGGGACAGGAATACGGTCTTGTACCGCGATGCCATCTCGTAGACGTGCCGGGTCTTATCCACGTACACATCATAATCCCTGCGAAGCTCGCTAAATACCTGCACGCCGCCGATTGGTAATTTTCTTTTAGTCATAGTCATAATATAGTATACGCGGGGCGCGAAAGGGGGGAAATAATATTATTTTACGCGGTCAACCCTCATCTACCCCCCACTCCACAATATTCCGCGTCTCCCTGTTGAAAACCACGCCGACTTTTACGATTTTTTTACCTTCCCTCGCGAAGATGAGCGCGTAGTCTTTTCTTTTTATTTGTCTTATGGCTTTTTCAACCGGCTTGTCAACCTTGAACTCAATTATATATATGTATTCTCTCGTGTGTATGACGCTGTCCATCCGCCCGCTTGCGGTGTGGACTTCGTTGACGCAGCGCAGGCCGAGCATGTTGATTATGTTGGAGACGGCGAACTCAACGTAAAACTCGGTTATCTTGCTGCTTAGAGAATAGTCGACGGTTTGGAGGTACCATTTTAATATATTCATAAATTCGTCTACATCGCCGTTTTGCAGAGCGTTTATGAGTTCAACGGAGGGGGACTCTTCCAAAATATTTTGTGCGTTGGAATAATTGCCCGACAGAAACTCGGCGAAAGTTTGGCGGACTTCGATATTGGGGTAGTTCAGTTTATAAATTCCGGTTCTCTCGTCGTAATCGGT